>DASXMK010000101.1:0-5341 GCA_036495705.1 Caulobacteraceae bacterium
CGCCAGCGTCGTCTGGCCCTTGGCCCAGGAAACGGCGGCGCGCGGCGCGATTGCCGCCTTCGCCCGCACTCCGGACGCCGAGCGCGCCAATGGCGCGCTCGTGGCTCGCGACGATCTGTTTGCGGCCATGGAGGCCCTGGCCCAGGCCGGGGTGGGGCCGGTGAGCGTCACCCAGCCCGCCTATGTGTTCGAAGCAGTCAGCGAAGCCGCTGATCGACTGGCGACGGCTCTGCGCGAGCCTTGAGGGCTATTTGCCGGTTGACGCGGTAGCTTGCAGCGTCGCCACGGCCAGGGCGCGCAAGGCCTTGTAATCCAGTTTGCCGTTTGGCGCCCGGCCAACCGGCGAAAGCACCAACTCCCGCGGCGCCTTGTAGCCGGCGAGATGGACGCGCACGTGCTCCGAAATTTGCTGCAGGGTAGGTTCGGCCCCTGGCGAGGCTTCGACCACGGCGCAGATCCGTTCGCCAAAGCGCGGGTCGGGGACGCCGACCACGGCCGCATCGCGCACGCCAGGGCAATGCTTGATGGCCTCCTCGACCTCCTCCGGAAACACCTTTTCGCCGCCGGTGTTGATCACCTGGGAGCCGCGGCCGAGAAGCTTCAGGGTTCCGTCCGCCTCCACCGTCGCATAGTCACCGGGAACGGACCATCGCCGGCCCTCCATTTCCCAGAAGGTGCGGGCCGTCTTCTCGGGGTCCTTGTAGTAGCCGACCGGCAGGAAGCCGGAAACGGCGATAAGGCCTCGTTCGCCCGATCCCGGCTCCACGCGGCGGCGGTCCTCGGTGAAGACGGCGGTGTTGGGCCCGAGCATGAACTTCGCGGTCTCGGCTTCGGCCCCCGCCGCCGAACTGGAGGCCCCAAGGCCAACCGCTTCGGAAGAACCCAGGCTGTCGAAAATGCCCATCTGCGGCAGGTGGCGCAGCAGACCCTGCTTGTTCTCCATGGCCCAGACCGTCCCCGACGAGCCCAGGCGCATCAGGCTCGAGAGGTTCCAGCGGCCGGGATCGGCGTCCAGGGCTTCAAGCAGGGGCTGGGCGAACGCCATGCCGACGATCGCCGCCGACCACGCCTTCAGCCGCTCGACCTCGTTCCAGAACTCGATGGCGTTGAAGTGAGTCGACGGCAGGCAGGCCACCGTGCCGCCATTGGTGAGGCTCATCAGAGCGGTGAATTGCGCGGTGCCGTGCATCAGCGGCGCGGCGGCGATATTGAGCACCGGCGCGGTGTTCGCCGCTCTCGTCCCGGCCTCCTCGGCGCCGGCCAGCGGAGGAATATCCAGCAGCAGGTTGCCGCCTGCGCCCAGGACATTGAACAGATCGTCCTGACGCCACATGACCCCCTTGGGCATTCCCGTGGTGCCGCCGGTGTAGAGGATCAGCAGATTGTCGCCCGAGCGTCCCCAGGACCCCTCGGTGCGGCCAACGTCGCGACCGGCAAGTTGCTCATAGTCGGCGGCGAATGCCGGCGCCGGCGCTCCGGGCTGGGCGACGCAGATCCACGCCTTCACCTTGGGCAACAGGTGACGGATGTGCTCGACCGTCGGGGCGAACGCGGCGTGGAACACCACCGCTTCGGCGTCGGAGTTGTCGAACAGATAGATCAACTCATCAGCGACGTAGCGGTAGTTGGTGTTGACCGGGACCAGCCCAGCCTTGAAGGCCGCAAAATAGGTCTCGAGATACTCCGGCGCATTGTAGAGATAGGCGGCCACTTTGGCCTGCTGGCCGAGCCCGGCTTCCAGCAGCGCCTTGGCCAGGGCGTTGGCGCGGCGATCGAATTGCGACCAGCTCAGCACCCGCTCGCCTTGAATCTGGGCCGGCCGGTCGGTAACGGCCGCAGCCACCGACTCCCAAATGTTGGCGTAGTTCCACGCGGTCACGTCCTACATCTCCCTTGCGCGCCCAACCTGCGCTTCATTGGTCAGACGGACACACGGGAAGTCAACGCGGGCTCACATCCCCATACCGGACATGGCCGGGGCGATGGCGCGGACGTGGAGGGTCGCCCGCACCTGACCCGCTCTGGCGAAAGTCAGGGTCACCGGCACGTCCTGGCCAACGCGCAATGGCCGCCGCAGGCCTTCGAGCATCAGGTGCAGTCCGCCGGGCGCAAAGATCACCTTGGCCCCACCGCCGATGTCGAGGAACGGAACGGCCCGCATGGTCATGACTCCGCCGACCTGAAGGCTGCGATGGATGGACACTGTGGCTGCCGCCGGGCTGGAGGCCCCCATCAGGCGATCGGGCCGAGGTCCGCGATTGACCACCGAGAGATAACCAGCGCCGTTGAGTCCGGCGGCGACGGGACGGGTCCAGCCTCCGGTCACGACGATCGGCTTGGTGGGTGCGGCGGCCGCGAGGAAAACAGCGGCTAGGGCCAGGGGCCATAAGGGACGCATCATGAGATCTCCTGGCGAGCTATGCGCCCCCCGCCGCGCACGAACAACAGGCCGAGGAATCCGACGGCCAACAGACCAGTGATGGTGGCGAAGCCCCCTTGCTGAGTCTTGAAGATGCGGGTTCCCTGGTTGACCAGGAACGGACCCAGCCAGCTGGTCGCGGTTCCGGAAAGCGCGAAGACCCCGAAAAACGCGCCCGTCTGTTCCGGCGGGGTCAGACGCGTCAGCAGGGTGCGGCTGGATGCAAATTGAGCGGTAATGAACACCGCGTTGGAAAAACCGATCAGCAAGAACACCCATTCCGGCAAGGTTCGAAAAAACGGGCCGCCCCACAGGGCGGCGTGGAGGGCCGGATCCCAACGCCACAGGTAAAGGATTCGATCCGGCGCCATGCCGAGCATGGCCAGGATGCCGAGCAGGGACATGCCGATCTCGATCTGCACGGCCCGCTTTGGCCCGAGCCGGTTGTCCAACCACGGTCCGACAATTCCGCCGGCGACGGCGAGGACCGAAAGGATGATGCCGAAGAACAGCATTTCCAGCGCCCGCCACTTCATGACCCCGACGGCGTAGACCCCGGCGTAGATCAGGATCGAGGTCATGCCGTCGTAATAGAACATGCGCGCGGCCAGGAAGACGGCGGCGTTGCGGTAGTGTCCCACGGTCCGCACCATACGCCACAGGTCGGAGGCTCCGCTTTTGAACGCCGCGATTGGTGAGATGCCCGTCGGCGGCGCGTCGGCGGTGAACAGGAACAACGGGGCTGCGCCCAGGCCAAAGAGCCCGGCGGCCAGTAGCGCGACCACGCGCTCTGGTTGGTGCGCCGCCCGGCTCAAACCAAACAGCGGCTCTTTCGGCAGCCACGCCCAATGCGCCGTTTGCGGCAGCCCGGGCAGGGCGAACGCCAAGGCCGTGAACCCCAAAGCGATCACGGCGAACAGATTGGCCAGGGCCAACGCCAGCCCTGAAGCCTTGTGCGCCGCCGAAAGGCCCGCCGCCCGCACCAGCAGGGAATTGTGCAGCACCTCCGACCAGGTGAACAGAACCCCGATGGCGGTGGTGAGCGCCAAGGTCTCGGTGACCGTAAGACCGGTATGATCGGCCTTTGTCCACCACAGGGCGGCCATCATCGGAACCATCAGGATGACGATGAGGCCCAGCCAGATCTTACGGCCCCCCAGCTTGTCGATCGAGGCCCCGAGAAACGGCGCCGTCGCCATCACGATCCAGCCTGAGTATTGGCTCCAGCGGGATATGATCTCCTGGCCCTTCACGGCGTCGCCGACCACGGTCGAGGCCACGTAGGGCATGAAGATGTAGATCGTGACGAGGATGACGTAGGGGTCGCGCGCGCCCTCGAACAAAGACCAGCAGAAGCCCCCGAACGGGAGGCGGGCGTCATCCCGGCCCGCGAACGCCGCCGGAGGCGCCAGATCGGCCTCTTGAATGATCTCGCTCAGGGCGACCTCCGCGATCGCCGGGATCGCGCGTCGCGGCTCCGGCCCTGCGGCACCCTAGACGATGTTCAAAGCAAACAAACTCCACGCAGACAGGAAAAGGCGACGCTGCGGATGAACGCGGAAATCCGGGGAACCAACCTGGCCTGAGCCGCCTTGATCAGGACAGGGGCGAGTCGTTCTTTCGCGCCCAAAATCCAAGTGCCATTCATGAAGATTGCCCAGGTTCCCCCTTTGTATGAAGCCGTACCGCCGAGGCTCTATGGCGGAACCGAACGGGTCGTGGCCCATCTGACCGACGCCCTGGTGGATTTGGGCCATGAGGTGACGCTGTTTTCCAGCGCCGACGCCCGCACCAAGGCGACCTTGGCGCCGGTCCGCAGTCAGGCGATCCGCTTGGATCCGGCGTTGCTGAAGTCCGATCTCGCCGCTCATCTGGCCATGCTGAGCGAGGTCCGTCGTCTGCAGGATCGGTTCGACATCATCCACTTCCACGTGGACATGGTCCATTTTCCCCTGTTCGAGGCCATCGCGCCGCAGACCGTCACCACGTTGCACGGGCGGCTCGACCTATCCGATCTGCCGGAGGTTTACCGCCGGTGGCCGAAGTTCCCGCTGGTGTCGATTTCCAATTGCCAACGAGCGGCGCTGCCGTTCGCCAACTGGGTCGGTACGGTCTATCACGGCATCTCGGAAACCCTGTTCCCGTTCAGCGCGGACCCGCGTGGTTATCTGGCTTTCCTGGGCCGCATATCGCCGGAGAAGGGGCCCGACCGCGCCATCGCGATCGCCAAACGGGTCGGCATGCCGTTGAAGATCGCCGCCAAGATCGATGCTGCCGACACGGTCTATTTCGAGACTTGCATACGTCCTCTGCTCGACCATCCGCTGGTCGAATTCATCGGTGAAATCGGCGACGACCGCAAAGCGGAGTTCCTGGGCGGCGCCGAGGCGCTGCTGTTTCCGATCGAATGGCCCGAGCCGTTCGGCTTGGTGATGATCGAAGCCATGGCCTGTGGAACCCCGGTCGTGGCCTTCGCCCATGGAGCCGCGCTCGAGGTCGTCGACGACGGCGTCACCGGCTTTCTTGTCCAGGATGAGGAGCAGGCGGCGCTGGCGGTGGCCAGGGCGCGAAACCTCGACCGCCGCCAGGTCAAACGCCGCTTCGACCGCCGATTCTCGTCCCTGACCATGGCCAGAGGCTACCTCGACATCTACTCCGGTCGCCTGGCTCGCCGGCCAGAAACCGCAGAACTTGCATCCTTAAGGTTCGCACCCGAAAAGCGGGACACGTTCGCCAACATCGCGTGAAGCCTGCCGGGCCTCCCCATGGACGATCTCGCCGCACCTCAGGTCGTAGATTCGGACGAAGCCACCCGCGGCGACGAGGATATCCACACTGTTTCCCTGAAGGACGGAGACACGTTTCTGGTCTCGGATACCTGGGGCGACGGCCACGACCGGGGTTCCACAGGCCATGGCTTCG
>DASXMK010000102.1:0-3809 GCA_036495705.1 Caulobacteraceae bacterium
ACTGGGCGGCCAAGCTCAACGACCGCGAGCGCAACCTGCTGACCCAGATCTTCCGCTTCTTCACCCAGTCCGACGTCGAGGTGAACGACAACTACATGGAGCGCTACGCCCGCATCTTCCGCCCCACCGAGGTGAAGATGATGCTGGCGGCGTTCTCCAACATGGAGACCATCCACATCGCCGCCTACGCGCTCCTGCTGGAGACCATCGGCATGCCGGAGAGCGAGTTCAGCGTCTTCATGGAGCTCGAGGCGCTGAAGGCCAAGCACGACTACATGCAGCAGTTCGGCGTCGAGACCCACGCCGACATCGCCCGCACGCTCGCCATGTTCGGCGCCTTCACCGAGGGGCTGCAGCTCTTCGCCAGCTTCGCCATGCTGATGAACTTCCCGCGCTTCAACAAGATGAAGGGCATGGGCCAGATCATCAGCTGGAGCGTGCGCGACGAGAGCCTGCACTGCGAGGGCATGATCAAGCTCTACCACGCCTTCAATGCCGAGACCCGGGCGGTGACCAAGTCGGTGGCCGACGACATCGTCGACTGCTGCAAGACCGTGGTGGCCCTTGAGGATCGCTTCATCGACCTGGCCTTCGACGCCGGCGAGGTGCAGGGCATGACCCCAGACGATATCAAGGCCTACATCCGCTTCATCGCCGACTGGCGCCTGCGGCAGCTGTCGCTGCCGACCGTCTACGGGGTCACCGAGAACCCCCTGCCCTGGCTTCAGAGCCTGCTGTCGGGGGTGGAGCACGCCAACTTCTTCGAGGCCCGGGCCACGGAATACTCCAAGGCTTCCAGCCGCGGGGCGTGGCAAGGCGAAGCCGGGGTATGGACCGCGTTCGACAAAATGATCGAGCGCCGCAAGGAAGATCTCACCGCGCAGTAGGGTTCTCTAACGCCAGAAGTGGAAGGCGTCCCAGCCCTGTTGCAGGGCGTCGCCGTGGAGGCCGAGCGCCAGGCTCAGGCGCGCCGCGATGCGGAACAACAGAGCCCCGCCGCCCGGCACGAAGAAGATCAGCCCCAGAAGAGCCAGGGTGGCCAGGCCCTCGATCCTGCGGAGCGCCGGCGCCCAGCTCGCGGGCAGGAACGGCCTGATGGCGTTGAAACCGTCGAGGCCGGGAAGCGGCAATAGGTTGAGGATCAGGGCCATCGCCTGAAGGAAGGCCAATAGGCTGAGCGCCGGATAAAGATCGCCGTTCGGGGGGCCGCGGCCGGCCCACAGGTGCAGGAGGGCGGCGAGCCCGAGCAGGATCGCGGCGGTGGCGGCCGGCCCGGCCAGGGCGGCGGCGCTTCGCCACAGAGGCCCGCGCATGAGGTCGGCGCGCAGATAGACCGCGCCGCCCGGGAACCCGACGCCGCCGAGGGCGAGGGCCGCCAGCGGGATCAGGATGGTGGTCTGCCAACTGCCATAGCGGCGCGGATCGAAGTCCAGATAACCCTTGGCTTTCACGGTGTGGTCGCCACCGAACCAGCCGACCAGGGCATGAGCGAACTCATGCGCCATCACGCTGAGCAGCCAGCCGACCATTACGAAGGCGAAGGTGAGGACATGGGGCGACTGAGGCGCGATGAGGAGCGCCGTGCCCATTACCAGCCAGACGGCCAGAATGGCGGCGCCGACGAGGTTTGAAGGCCGGTCGGGCGGGGCGGGTGCGGCAGGCTCCGCGAGGCGGCTCATGGATCCGCCTTATCGGAGGTTGGCCCCGCGCGTCCATCGACCCGGGACCGGGGCGCGCCCGTCTCGCAATTGTCGCGGCGCGAGGCTAACTAGCCGCCATGACCCGGCATCTGATTCTGGAGGGCGTCGAGAATTTCCGCGACTTCGGCGGCTACGCCACGGCCTCGGGCGCGCGGCTGCGCGCCGGGCGGCTTTACCGCTCGGCCTCGCATGGCCGGGCCACGGACGCAGACCTGGAGGCCATCCAGGGCCTGGCGATCGCCGTCGTGGTCGACCTGCGGCGCAAACACGAGCGACAGCGCGACCCGTCGCGCCGCCATGACGCCTTCAGCGCCGAGGTGGTGGAAAACGATGATGGCGGTGAGGCCGAGGACGACTCGTGGGTGGCCCACGTCACCAGTTCAGACCTCACCGCCGCCTCGTTCCGGGACTACATGTTCCGCTACTACCGCGAGGCCCCGTTCAACCCGCGCATGATCGATCTCTATGCACGCTATTTTGAGGTTTTGGCCCGCGCCGACGGCCCGGTCCTCATCCATTGCGCCGCCGGCAAGGATCGCACCGGCATCCTCGCCGCGCTAACCCACCACGTGACCGGCGTGGATCGCGACGACATGATGGCCGACTATCTGGCCACCAACGATCCGGCCCGAGCCGAGCGACGCCTGCCCATCGTCACTGAAGCCATCCGCGACCTCACCGGACGAACCCCGCCCGAGGCGGCGGTACGCGTGGCCATGGGGGTCGAGGCGGCCTATCTCGAGACCGCATTCGCGGCCATGACCGAGCAGTGTGGCGGGATCGACGACTATCTGCGCGGGACCCTAGGCCTTGACGAAGCCCGCCGGCGCGCCGTCGCGGCCCAGCTGACCGAATAGGGCTGCGGCCGAACAAAACGGCGCCCGCCGCGGCCTCGGTGGCCATCGGCGGGCGCCAGTCGCCTTGAGAAAAGACCTCTCTCTTCCGCAGCCGAGTTTGCCCCCGCCGGTCCGCATCGGCGAATCACCTTGCCGTGACAGGCGGGGCTTTGAAACTCAGTTTGGAAACGCCGGCGCCTCAACCGCTTCGGTTGGCGGCGGTGTCCCGCTGGGTAGTCGCCATTCGCCACGGAAAGTGAACGCCAGCTTGCGGCACGCCCGCGCCGGGCCGCCGGCCGGATCGTCGCCGAGCACCACCGCCTGCATATCCTGGCCGTAGCGCACGGGGCTGAGCGCCACCCAGCCGCGTTTCGAGCCCGGGCACAGAGCGGCGACGAAGGACGGCCCCTCGTCAGCCGACTCGATTCGGTAGAGGTCGTGCGCCGGCCCCTCGGGACCCAGAATTCGCGTCAACCCGCCGCGGCCCAGGACTCCCGGATCGGCGCGCTGGAGGTCGGCCGTGGCCTTGGCCTCGGTGGCCCGCATCTTTAGCACCCGCGTGCCGCCAAACAGGGTCTTGTTGACCATGAAGGTGACGCCGCCGGCCGCCTGGCGCGTGGCGGCGTCGGCCGGATCGTATGAGTACTGATGGATCGCCGCCTGAGCGGCGGGGGCAGCCACGATGCCGCCGATGGCGAGAAGAATTGTTCTGAGCGTCACGTCGCCTCCAGAGCCCGATCGAGATCACGCGCCAGGTCGCGCTCGCCCTCCAGGCCCACCGACAGGCGGACCCAGCCTGGCGTGAGGCCGATCTCGGCCCGCTGTTCTTCGCTCATCGAGCGGTGGGTTGTGGTGGTGGGATGGGTGGCCATGGACTTGGCGTCGCCGAGATTGTTGGAGATGTCGATCACCTCCAAGGCGTTGAGGAAGGCGAAGGCGGCGTCCTGGGAACCGAGGTCAAAAGCCACCAGAGTGCCGCCGCCGCTCATCTGCCGCGTGGCGAACTCATGCTGGGGATGGTCATTGCGGGTGGGATAGCGAAGCGCTCTGACCTTGGCGCTGGCGGCCAGGCGGTCGGCGAGGGCGGCGGCGGTGCGGCTCTGGCGGCGCACCCGCAGGTCCAGGGTTTCCAGGCCCTTGAGCAGCAACCAGGCGTTGAAAGGCGACAGCGCCGGCCCGGTGTGGCGCATGGGATCCTTGTAGGCTTCCTCCAGCAAGGCCTCCTCGCCCAGGATAGCCCCGCCCAGCACCCGGCCCTGGCCGTCGATGTGCT
>DASXMK010000103.1:0-7617 GCA_036495705.1 Caulobacteraceae bacterium
CGGCGCAGAGAAACATGTTGTGCCAGGGGTGCACATAGACGCCTCGCTTCAGCATCTCGCTGGCCCAGCAGTAGCCCTTGCGCTGGTCCTGGTCGTCGTCGAACAGGAACAGCGGCATGGTCACCGGCCCGGTCTGGCGCAGGCCGAGCCCGTGGGCGCTGGCCCGCTCGGCCAGACCCCGACGCAGCTTGGTCCCCAGGGCGGTCATGTGCTCCAGGTAGTCGCTCTCGCGAATGCGCCGCAGGGTCTCCAGGGCCGCGGCCATCGGCGCGGCCTGAAACCAGAACGAGCCGGTGGCGAAGATCCTGCCCGCCCCGCTGCGCGCCTTCTCCGAGCCCAACAGGGCCGAGATGGGGTGGCCGTTGGCGAAACACTTTCCCCAACACGAGAGGTCGGGTTGGACGTCCACCGTCGACCAGCTGCAATCGCGGGCGATGCGGAAGCCGGCGCGGACGTCGTCCACCACCAGCAAGGCCCCGGTCTCGTCGCAGATTTCCCGGGCCCGGCGCGCATAGGCGGCGTTGGGCAAAACCTGGTCGACGAAGGCGTCGTGCTTGAGCGGGGCGGCGAAGATCGCCGCCAGGTCGCCGCCGGCTTGACGCGCCGCCGCCTCCAGGCTCGCCACATCGTTGTAGTCGCAATAGATCTGGTGGGCTTTGTCCTCCGGGATGACGCCGGCCGGCCGCAGGGCGCACCATGGGGCGGCCCCATGATAGGCCCCCTTGGCCAGGATCACCGTCTTGCGCCGGGTGTGGGCGCGGGCGGTCATTAACGCCATCAGGGTGGCGTCGGCCCCGTTCTTGCAGAACAGGGCCCAGTCGGCGTGGCCGATCATGGCGGTCATGGTCTCGGCCAGCTCGACGATGAGCTCGCTCGGCCCGGTCAGGGTATCGCCAAGATCGAGTTGGCGTTGGAAGGCCGCGTCCACCCGCTCGTCGCCGTAGCCCAGCAGATTGGGGCCATAGGCGCACATGAAATCCAGCAGTTCGTGGCCGTCCACGTCCCATAGCCGCGCGCCCCGGGCCCGGGCGAAGAATTGCGGATAGTCGTCAGGCAACAGCCGCGTGGACTGGTGGCCATACATGCCGCCGGGAATGACGGCCCGGGCCCGTTCCTGCAGCGCCTTGTCGCGGGGACGGTCGGTCATGGCTCCGCTCCTTCAAGCCGTGGCGGCATAGATCATCAGGCCGGCGGCGACGGCCAGGTTAAGGCTGTCGGCGCGACCGCGCATGGGAATTTTCACGGCAAGCTCACAGCTCGCGGCAAGGTCGGGGCTCAGACCGACCTGCTCGTTGCCCAGGAGGATCAGAGTAGGGCGTCGGTAAGTGGCGTTGCTGAAGTCCGCTGTCGCCGTCAGCAGGGTCCCAATCACCGATCCCGACCATGCGGCCCGCCACAGCAGAAAGGCTTCGCGAGACAGGCGCGCGATGGGGACGGCGAAGATCGAGCCCATGCTCGCCCGCACTGCTTCCAGCGAATAGGGATCGCAGCAGTCGCCGATCAGCACGAGCCCGGCTGCCCCGGCGGCGTCGATGGTGCGCACGATAGTTCCGAGGTTGCCGGGATCGCGCACTTCCTCCAGGCCCACGAGGACGCCGTCGCGCGTCGGATCAAGCGCCTCGGGCTCGGCGAAGCTCTGCTCGAACACGCCCAGCACCATCTGCGGGTTCTCGCGCCGAGAAACCTTGCTGAGGATCGCCGGTGTGACTTCGGCGCTCTCGCCCGCTGCGGCCACGGCCCGCGCCAGGGCCGGGTGGTTCGCGGCCCGCTCTCCATAGAGAAGGATGCGCGGGGCCAGGCCGAGCTCGACTGCCTCGGTGATGCTTCTGAGACCCTCGACCAGGAACAGGCCGCTTTCGTCGCGGGCCTTGCGCATGTGCAGGGCCCGGACCGCCTTGACGGTGTCGTTGGCGAGCGAGGTTATCGTCTTCACGGCGCGCTCCAGCGGGCGAAGAACGACAGGCCCACGGCACGCCCTTCGTCCCCATCCTCGCGCAGGGCCAACTCGCCCCAGTCGATGGACCCGGCCCGACCCTGCAAGGCCCCGGCGATGAGATGGCCCAGGGCCAGACCCGTAAGGCGCTCCGAATAACCATTCACCAGCAGGAATGTCGCGTCGTCGCTGAGAAGCGCGGCGCAGCCGGCCATCAACTCGGGCAGATCCTCGTACAGGCGCCAGACCTCGCCGCCCGGGCCACGGCCATATTTCGGCGGATCGAGGATGATCCCATCATAACGCGCCCCACGGCGCACCTCCCTGGCCACCCATTTGCGCGCATCTTCAGTCAGCCAGCGGATCGGCGCTCCGGCCAGGCCCGACAGGGCGGCGTTTTCCCGGGCCCAGCCGACGGCCCGTTTGGAGGCGTCCACGTGGGTGACCTTGGCCCCGGCCTTGGCGGCGGCGAGGCTGGCGATGCCGGTGTAGCCGAACAGATTCAACACCCGAAGTTCACGCCCCGCGTTCCGAACACGGGTTCTGATCCATTCCCAATTGGCGGCGTGCTCGGGAAATACGCCCAGGTGCCGGAAGGCGGTCAAGCGGGCCTCGAAATCGATGTCGCCCCACGCCATCGGCCAGGTCTGGCTCAGGGCGTCCGTGCACCGCCAGCGGCCGGCCTCCTCGTCATCGGCCGGCTCGAACACGGCGTCGGCGGTCGCCCAGTCCTCGTCAGCCAGGCGCGGCGTCCACAGACACTGCGGCTCGGGCCGGATCACTAGACGCTGGCCGTAGCGTTCGAGCTTGCGCCCGCTGCCGCTGTCGACCAGGGCGTGGTCGGGCCACGGAGCCGCCGTCATCAGCATCGGCTTAGGGCTGAGGGCAGGACGGATGACCATTGTGGCGAGGCTTACGCGGCGAACGTCATCTGCGTCCAGTCGGCGGGGCTGCCCCGGTCGGCGTCTCCCTTGCCTCCGGCCACCGATTCTCGTTTAAGTGCGGGGTTTAAGATTTTCTCGAAGCGAGGCCCTTCGTGACCGCCATATTGAATGAGCCGCGCCGCTCGGCCCGCAAGGCCAAGGGCGACGGCCACCTGCGCCGGGCCGAGATCCTGTCGGCGGCCGAGCGCATCTTCGTCGCCCATGGCTATGAGGCGGCCACCATCCGCAAGATCGCCGATGAGGTCGGGGTGTCGTCCACCGCCCTCTACATGCATTTCCGCGACAAGGATCAGATCCTGCTCGAGATCTGCACCGGGACCATGGAGGAGCTGCTGGCCTGCAATCGCGAGATCTCGGCCATGCCGATCGATGCGGTCGCCCGGGTGCGCATGATGCTCGAGGCCTATGTCAATTTCGCCCTGCAGCATCCGAATGCCTATCGCCTGGTGTTCTGCTCCTCGCCGATCATGGACGAGATCCGCCGCCAGCATGAGGCCATGCAGATCGGGGCCGAATGCCTGGACCGTTTCGCTTCGGTGATCCGCGAGATCGCGGCGCAAGGCCGCCTGCGGGTGGGCGATCCGCGTTCGGCGCATCAGGTCCTGTGGTCGGCCTGTCACGGAATGATCACCTTGATGATCACCAAACCGGATCTCGATTGGGCGCCGCCTGAGGAACTGACGCAGGTGATGCTCGACGGCCTGCTCCACGGCGTCATCGCCGACTAGCTGAGATGCGCGCGCCGGCCCTGCTCGCGGGCGGCGTCTTGCTCATGGCCGCCGGGGCCGCATTCGGCGGACCGCGAGTGTTTTCCCTCGATCAGTGCGCTGACCAGTATGTCCTGGCGCTCAGCCCGCGGACCGACATAGTCGGTCTCTCCAAGCGGGTGCGGGCGCCGGATTCCTTCCTTCGCGCCAAGGCTGTTGGCCTTCCCGAGCGGCGGGCGACGGTGGAGTCGGTGCTCGCGGCGCGTCCGCAAGTTGTGGTGCGCTACTGGGGCGGCGATGCAGGCCTGACGGCGGCCCTCGCGCGGCGCGGTGTGCGGGTGCTGACCATCGATGACGCCACCGACTTCGCCGGCGTACGAACCAACATCCGCAGGATCGCCGCCGGGTTGGGTCAGGCGGCCGCCGGGGAGCGATTGATCCGGGGCATGGACGCCGACCTGGCGGCCGCCGCCGGGGCAGGGCGCGGACGGGGCCTCTATTATGTCACCTCCGGCGGCGACACACAGGGACCGGGGACCCTGATTGACGCCATGATCCGGGCCGCCGGCTTCGCCAACCTGGCCACGCGGCCGGGCTATGGCGTGCTCTCCCTCGAAAGCCTGGTGCTGCACCCGCCAGCCTTGGTGGCGCTCGGCTTCTTCGATGAGAACATGGCCGCCTATGAGCGCTGGAGCGTGGGCCGCTCGCAGGTTCTGCGACGGCTGGCGACCGAACGCGGCACGGTCTCCCTGCGCGGCGCGATCCTCGGTTGCCCGGCCTGGTTCGTCGCCGACGGCGCGGTCGCCCTGGCTGCCTGGGCCCGACTTCACCCAGGGCCCAGAGCCTAGATGCGCCTTCTCGCCATCCTCGCCTTGGCGCTGCTGGCCAGCCTGGTCCTCGCCGTTATCTTCGGCGAGACCGGCCTTTCCGGTGCGCAGTACGCCGCCGCCTTCGCCGATCCGGGCTCGGCCCCCGGAGAGATCCTGTGGGACCTGCGGGCGCCCAGAGTCGTGGCCGCGGCGCTGGTCGGGGCTGAGTTGGGCCTGGCGGGCGCGGTCATGCAGGGCCTGCTACGCAATCCCCTGGCCGATCCGGGCGTGCTTGGCGTCTCGGCCTTCGCCGCCTTTGGCGCCGCCGGCGTGATCGCCCTTGACCTCGCCGGACCGCCAGGCGTCGTCGAAGCCGCGGCCATGACCGGGGCGTTGGCCGCCGGCGCCGTGGTGGCGGTGCTGGCCTCGTACCTGCGCGAGCCCGAGACATTGGTGCTGTTCGGGGTGGCGCTGTCGGCCATGGGCGGAGCCCTGACGGCCCTGGTGTTCAATCTCTCGCCGTCCCCGGTGACCACCAGCGAGGTCATGAACTGGCTGCTGGGGTCGGCCGCCGGGCGTGGCTGGAACGACATCGCCCTAGCCGCCTTGCCCACCGTGGCCGGGGCGGCCCTGTGCGCCTACGCCGCCCGGTGCCTGGCCATGCTCACCCTGGGCGAGGAGACCGCGGCCCTCTCCGGCCTGGCCATGGCGCGCTTGCGGGTCGCCGCCGTCGCCGGCGCGGCGCTGCTCACCGGCGCCGCCGTGGCCATGGCCGGGGTGATTGGTTTCGTGGGTCTGGCCGCGCCGCATCTCGTCCGCGGCGGGGTTTCCGACGACCCAGCCCGGACCTTGGCCCCCTCGGCCCTGGCCGGCGCCCTCCTGCTGGTCCTGGCCGATCTCGCCGCCCGGATGATCCCCACCGAACAGGAGCTGCGGCTCGGCGTGGTCACGGCTCTCTTCGGCGCGCCGCTGTTCGCCGCACTCGCCTGGCGGGCATCACGGAGCTGGCGCGCATGAACCCGGCGGCGGAGTTGGTAGGCGCAAGCGTGACCCTGGGCGGGCGCGCCGCCCTGCGCGAAGCCAGCCTCGCCGTGGCGGCTGGCGAGATCGTCGGCGTGGTTGGCGCCAACGGGGCCGGCAAGACCACATTGCTGCGCGCGGTCCTGGGCCTGGCGAGGCTCGACGCCGGCGCGGCCAGGCTCGGCGGTCGGCTGGTAGGCGAGCTTACGGAACTGCAGCGCGCCGGCCTCGCCGGTTATCTGCCGCAGGAGCGCCGCGTGGCCTGGAACATGCCAGCCTGGCGGATCGCGTCTCTGGGCGCGGCCAGTCGCGCGCCCCGGGATGCTCGCGGCCTGGCCCTGGCCGCCCTGGAGGAAATGGGCCTAGCCGAGCTTGCCGAACGCGGGGTGCGCGACATGTCGGGCGGGGAGCGGGCCAGGGTGCTGATCGCCCGCCTGTTCGCCACCCAGGCGCCGCTGCTGGTGGCCGACGAGCCCACCGCCGGCCTCGATCCCGACGCCTCCTTGCGGATCATGGACGCCCTGCGGCAGCGGGCGGCCCAGGGCGCGGCGGTCCTTGCCACCTTGCACGATCTGACCCTGGCGGCGCGCGGCTGCGATCGCCTGGCGGTGATGAGCGCCGGCCGCGTCATCGCGCTTGGGACGCCGGCGGCGGCGCTGTCGGCGATGGTGCTCGGCGAGGCGTTCGCCCTCGAGGGCGGCCTAGTCGACACCCCCGCTGGCCGGGTGGTGGCCGCTCGCCGGGCGCCTCAGGTCCCCGAGCGCACCGGGCTGTAGCTGTAGGCCCCGCGGCGCAGGTCGCTTTCCAGGGTCAGCGGGGCGGTGCCGCCGCCGAGGCGGGCGCGATAGACCTGGGTCGCCTCCATCACCCGCATCACATAGTCCCGGGTTTCCGAGAACGGGATGCATTCGATGAAGTTGAGCGGATCAGTGCCCCCGCTGCGCGGATCGCCGCAGGCCGCCGTCCACTGCACCGGCCGTCCCGGCCCGGCGTTGTAGGCCGCCGCCGCCATGACGTAGGAGCCGCTGAACTGGTCAACCAGCTGGCCAAGATAGGCCGAGCCCAGGCGCATGTTGTATTGGGCGTCCTCAAGTTCATAGGTCGAATAGCCCAGTCCCAGACGTCGAGCGAGGATCTCGGCCGTGGTCGGCATCAGCTGCATCATGCCGCGAGCGCCGGCCCCGGAATGGGCCCTGGGATCGAAACTGCTTTCCTGGCGCGTCACCCCCAGCACCAGCGCCGGCTCGGCGCCCCCGGCGACGGCGGGCGCGCTCACCAGCGGGTAGCCGCGCTCGGGCAGGATGAAACCGCGCCGGGCGGCGTTGCGCACCACCCGCATGCCGGCCTGCTGGTCGCCATAGGCTCGGGTGAGGTCGGTCAGCATGGCCTCGTCGACGGCGCTCGGCAGGATGTCGGCCAGGTCGGCGGCGAACACCTTGAACTCGTCCACGGCTCCGATGCCGGCCAGATAGCGCATGGCTTTGATCGCGCTCAAGGCCTCGAACTCGGCCCGTTCGTCGCTGGTGATCTGCGGGTCGTGGCCGAGGCTGAGCCGGGTCTCGCCGGTGCGCTGGGCCGCCAGCAGGCCATAGAAGGTGGTGTTGAAGTGCGCCGCCTGTCCATAGAACAACTGGGCGTTGACCACGTCGCCCTGAGCTTCGGCGGCCCGCCCGCGCCAATAGTAGGCCCGGCTTTGGGTGAGCGGCGAGGCGCCGGCGTCGGCCACCTTGGCGAAATGGCTGTCGGCCAGGGCCGGGTCCTTGAGTCGGGTGAGGGCGATCCAGCCGGCCAGGAACTGAGCCTCGGCCGCGTTCGGGCCCGTTGTCAGGCCGCAGTGCGCGGCTACTGCGTAGGCTCCAGCCGCGTCGCCCTCGTGCAGGGCATCGATGGCCAGGGACCCGTGCTTCCACAGGCGCTCGGCCGCCGAGGCGTCGGGCAGGGTTTCGGGCAGCTCGCTTATGAGCTGACGCGCGGCCACGCTCATGCCGGCGTCGCGCAACTTGATCACCCGTTCATAGATGAGACCGGGTGCGTTCTGCAGCGCCGCCGGCAGCGCCGCGATCAGGGTCTGGGCGTTGGGGTCGCCGCGGCGCAGGGCCATGCGCGCCTGGGCCAGCGCCTGCTGGTCCGTCGGCAGGAAGCGCAACAGGTCCAGAGCGGCGCTGTCGTGAGCGCCGTAGAGGAGCATATCCTCGCGCGCCTCA
>DASXMK010000104.1:0-3451 GCA_036495705.1 Caulobacteraceae bacterium
CTGGGCCAACGCCGCCCGCGGCTTCATGTTCGCTCTGGGCTGCGTGCAGTCGGTAAGTTGCAACACCAATCGATGCCCGACCGGCGTCGCCACCCAGGATCGGGGACGACAGTCCGCCCTGGTCGTCCCCGACAAGGCCGAGCGCGTGTTCAATTTCCACCACCTTACCTTGGGGGCGCTGGCCGACATGCTGGCCGCGGCGGGCCTCGATCACCCCAATCAACTCAAACCCCACCATTTGGCGCGACGGGTGAGTGCGGCCGAGATCAAACGGTTCAACGAACTGCATATGTTTCTCAGGCCCGGCCAGTTGATCGATGGGACCTGCGAAAGCGGGTTTTTCACGGACAACTGGAATCGGGCGTCGGCGGACAGGTTCTCGGCCTAAACTGCGATCCGTTCGACGGGCTGGACGACGCGCCCTCCAATTGGAAACAAATTGCCGTTAGACTGACACAGCTCCACCATCCAATCCTCGCGCTCTCCCGCGCCTGGCGCCACGCTCAACCCGGCCATCGCATGATCCGCTTCGTCTCCGCCATCGTCACCCTCTGCGGCGCCCTGATCCTGGCTGCTCCGGCCACGGCGTCGGCCGTCCTGACGCTCGAACGGGTGGTGCTGGTGCAAAGACACGGGGTGCGGCCGCCGATCCCCGACAACGCCTCCCTCGCCCGCTATTCCGACCAGGCGTGGCCGGCTTGGCCGGTGGCGCCGGGAGAGCTCACGCCGCACGGGGCCGCCACCGTGAAGCTGATGGGCGACACCTTGGCAGGCGTTTATCGCGCCGCGGGACTGTTGCCGGCCAGCGGATGTCCGGCCGCCGGGACGGTTTCGGTGTGGGCGGACAGCGGCGATCAACGCACCCGCCAGTCCGGCGAAGTCCTCGCCGCCGCCCTCGCTCCCGGGTGCGCGCTCGAAGCGGCCTGGGGGCCGCCCGCTGCGCGCGATCCGATCTTTGATGGCGCGGCGAACACGCCCGCCTGCGTCGCGGACCCGGCCGCCGAACGAGCCGCGATGCTGTCCGCGATCGGACCTGGCGGGTTGGACACCCCGGCGACAACGGCGGCGGCGAAACGCATGCAGGCCATCCTGGCCCCGCGGGCGTGCGCGGGAGGTCCCGGCGTTTGCCTCGTAGGCAATGATCAGATCGTTGCCGGGCCCACCGGGATCCGCATCGAAGGCCCGATGACCTCCCTCATCAGCCTGACCGAGGACATCTATCTCGAATACGCCGAGGGCATGCCTGGCGCGCAGGTCGGCTGGGGGAAGGCCGGTTCGGCGAGGGCCATCTCGGCCGTGATGGCGCCGCATGAACGCCTGTTCGGACTGTTTCGCCACGACTACTACGCCGCCGCCCGCGCCGGGGCGCCGATGGCGCGTCTGATCCTCGCCGCTCTGGCGGGCGAGACGCGCGCCCAGGCCCCGCAATTTGGCCCGGCGACCCGCGTCCTCGCCCTCGCCGGACACGATTCCAACCTCGCCTTCATCGGCGGCATATTCGGCCTCGACTGGACTCTGCCGGCCAATCCCGACGCCACGGCGCCAGCGACAACCCTGGCGTTCGAGCTGTGGTCGGACAAAGCGAGCGGGCGTCAATTTGTGCGCCCGGTCATCTACTACGAGACCTTGGACCAGCTGCGCGCGCTCAGCCCGGCGAGCGCCAGACAGATGCCCCTGAAATTCGCCGGCTGCGCCAAGGGGCCGATGGGAAGCTGCCCGCTCGCCAATGTCAGTCGGCGGGCGCTGTCCCTGATCCCACCCGATTGCGGCATCCTATAACGTCAAGTGGAGACGGGTTGGACTGACGGCGCCATCCCAGTTCGTTTCTAACGGATAGCGTTCGCCGAGACGCTATCCGAGAACCACCGCAATCTGGTCGCCGTCGTTTCGAGCATTCAACGCCCGCGCTCGATCGGCGTAGGCCGCGAGTTCTCGGCGATTGGCGCCGGGCGCCCGCGGATCGGTCAGGGGAATGCCGTTTCGGTACAGCTCGCTGCCCCAGAACTGGAATGCCTGGGAGTCGTACTGCACGTCAATCACGCGCAGTCCGGCGCTGATCGCGAGAGCCTCGATGCTACGCCTTGAGTGCAGATAGAGATGGCGCGGGGCGTCGAATTGAACCCAATCCGTCCCGTAAGCGCGCCATACCTCGCCGCCAACGATAGGGATCCGGACGAGAACGCGTCCTCCAGGCGACAGGAGGCGCCTTGCTTGCACCAGGTAGCCGGGCAGCGACTGACTTGTGGGTTCAGGCCTGGTTGAACACCGTTCCAATCACCTTGACGTTGTCGCTCTCCAGCTGGCCAACGAACAGCTTGACGTCATCGACGAAGGTCCTGTCCTTGCGCGCCACCACCAGGCTGTAGCGCACCACGTTGCTGATCAGCCGCGCGTCGGCGCAGCTGTTGGCCGGCGGCGTGTCGAGGATGGTGACGTCGAAATTGCGCAGGCAGAAATCGATCAGGGTCTCGAAGCGATACTTGGCCAGCAGAGTCTGGGCGTCGGGGATCGTCTCGCCAGCGTACATTACCGAAAGGTCGGCGACCACCTCCGGGCTGATGCAGTCCAGCCAGACGTCGTCGGACGAGGCTAGGCACTGGGCCAGCCCCTTGACCTCACGCGACGGCTTGATGAGGGCGCCGATCGCGGGCTCTCGGAGATTGGCGTCTATCAGCAGGGTCTTGAGCCCGATCTGCGACAGCGACACCGCCAGATTGGCGGCTACGAAAGTGCACCCGACCCCTGGGTTCGGTCCGCACACGGCCAGGGCGCGGCGGCCATGATCCACGTGCTGGGCGACGATGTGCGTACGCAAGGCCCGCATGGACTCGGCCGTGCCATCCGTTGTCCGCGAAAGCATCACCAGCGATGGCGAAAACTCGTAGGTCAGGTCCGTCTCGCGTAAAGCGAGGGAGCGGGCGGGCGCCGGGCTTGCGCGCTGCATCGGCAAGGTTTCGCTCATGCGTGCGCCGACCTTCCGAATACCGCGGGGCGAGCTCGGCGCGCAAGCGCGCGCCTTTCCTTGGGAGGACCGGCGATCACCCCCAGAACCGGGACATCGATTGAGCCGCTCAGGTCCTCGATCCCGCGCACCCGTCGGCCGAACAGCTCGATCAGCAGAGCCGACAGAACGCCCAAGGCCAGTCCCATCGCCAGCGCCCCCGGAAAGATGAGCAGCAGGTTCGGAAACGCCGGGCTCTTGGGGACGGCGGCGCTGGCCAGCGGCGTCAATCCGGCCTCGACCGTCAGTGCCTCCTCGCGCAGCTGGGCGGCCTGAGCCGAGGTCTTGTTGAACACGTCTCGCCGCAGGTCGACCTCGGCCTGGAGCTGGTTGAGCCGGCCGATCTTGTCGCTTTCCGCCACCACCCGCGCCTTTTGCGCCGCCACGGCGCGCTCCACGGTCCGCGTGCTGGCGGCCGCCTCGCCGGCTATGGTGCGGGCGGTGGCGTTC
>DASXMK010000105.1:0-9878 GCA_036495705.1 Caulobacteraceae bacterium
CGGTCCGGTGGCCCTAGTGGAGGTCCAGGGCTACGCCTGCGCTGCTTGGCGGGCGATGGCCGCCATGGGGGTGCGGATAGGTGACGAGACCGCGCCGCAATGGGCCGCCCGCGCGCGGGCCCTGGCGGCCCTGGTCGAGGAACGCTTCTGGCTTGACGACCTTGGCTTCTACGCGGTGGCCATCGACGGCGAGGGAAAAGTGTGCCGGGCGGAGACATCCAACCCGGGCCATTTGCTGTTCGTAGGGGTGCCGAACGAGCGGCGGGCGGCGCTGGTGGCTCGCCGCCTGCTGTCACCGGCCTTCGACAGTGGTTGGGGATTGCGCACCCTGGCGGCCGGCGGGGTGCGATACAATCCAATGTCGTACCACAACGGCTCGGTCTGGCCCCACGACACGGCGATCGCCCTGGCCGGAATGGCGAGGTACGGCGAACGCGCCGGCGTCCTGAAAGTGATGACCGACCTGTTCGAGGCCGCACAGAGCTTTGGAGGCCGCATGCCGGAATTGTTATGCGGCTTCGAGCGCGAGAAGGACGCGCCTCCGATCGCTTATCCCGTCGCCTGCATGCCCCAGGCGTGGGCCGCTGGCTCGGCCTTCATGATGATTTCCGCGTGCCTGGGCCTGACGATTGACGCCCTGCATCGCAGAGTGCGGCTCGTGCGGCCGCGGCTGCCTGCGGGCGTGGAACGACTCCGGGTGGAGGGTCTTGAAATTTCCGGCGCCTCGATCGACATCGAGGTCCAGCGATTGGGCGAGCTCACCGCGGTGACAACTACGCCCGATGAATCGGTTTCTGTTCTGGTCGAAGAGTGAAATCGGCGCGGGGGGCCAGGCCGCAAATCCTTCAGGAAGCGAGATGCCCAATACTCGACTGGCCCAGCCGCCTTTCCCCGAAGACGCCTTGCCCGCGCCGCCGCCCGCTCGCCTCGACACCATCTCCTTGTTCGTCGACCTCGATGGAACCATCGCCCCGCTCGAAGAGACGCCAGGCGCCGTCGGGCCTGATCAGGCCCGGCGCAAGCTCTTGGACGCCCTCGGCGCCAAGCTCGAGGGGCGTTTGGCGGTGATCAGCGGCCGCACCCTCGCCGACCTCGACCGTGTCCTCGAAGGGCGAGTCCCTGCAGTCGGCGCCGTGCACGGACTGGTGCTGCGGATGCCCGACGGGCGAATCCGCCAGGCCGCCAGCAACGACCGGGTGCGCGAGGCCCTTGACGATTTTCGCGCCTTGGCGGCTGTCGATCGCTCGCTGCTGGTCGAAGACAAAGGCGCCGCTGCTTCTCTGCACTTCCGCCGCCACCCCGACGCGGGCCCCGCGTGCCGCGATCTCGCCACGCGCGTCGGCGCGCGCCTGGGTTTGGCGGTCCAGGAAGGCGACATGGTGGTCGAAGTCCGGGCGCCGGGACCGGACAAGGGCGGGGCCGTGGGGGCGTTCATGTCCGAGCCCCCGTTCGCCGGGCGCGTGCCGGTCTTCCTGGGCGACGATCTGACGGATGAAAACGGCTTTCGCGCTGTCAGGCGGCTTGGCGGCTATGGCGTCGTCGTCGGAACCCGGCGGCCAACCGCAGCGACCTATGCCTTGGCCGGCGTCGACGAGGCTCGAGCCTGGCTAACGGCCGCGCTCGAGGCGCGAGATTGAACGACCTCGATCTCGCTCCCATCGGCAACTGCGCCATCAGCGCACTGGTGGATAGGCAGGGACGGTTCGTGTGGTGTTGCGCTCCGCGCGTCGACAGCGACCCGTTCTTCTCGCAACTGCTGAGTGGAGGCGATCCGGCCGACGAGACCGCCCGGGGAACATGGACCGTGGATGTGGCCGCGGCCCAGACCGCCACTCAGGCCTATCTGCGCAACACGGCGGTGTTGCGCACCGAGATCACGGACCGGGCCGGCGCCTCGGCCGAGGTGCTCGACTTCGCGCCCAGATTCCGCCTTTACGACCGCGGTTACCGACCGGCGGCGTTCATCAGGATCATCCGTCCCTTGTCCGGGGCGCCGCGCATCCGCATTCGGACGCGGCCGACCGCGAACTGGGGCAAGGTCGACGCGCCCACGACCACCGGCTCGAACCACATCCGCTACATGGGCGGAACAATGACCATGCGGCTCACCACCAACGCGCCGGTCTCGCACATCGTCGACGAGCGCCTGTTCAGGCTGGAATCGCCAATCGCGTTGTTTCTCGGCCCCGACGAGCCGTTTCAAGGCGAGGTCCTGTCTACGGCCAACCGGATGCTGAGCGACACTATCGCCTACTGGCGCGAGTGGGTGCGGTCCCTGGCCATTCCGCTCGATTGGCAAGAAGCGGTGATCCGCGCCGCGATCACCTTGAAGCTCTGCGCCTATGAGGAAACCGGCGCGATCGTGGCCGCCCTCACGACCTCAATTCCCGAAGCCCCCGACAGCGGCCGCAATTGGGACTATCGCTACTGCTGGATCCGCGACGCCTACTATGTGGTTCAGGCTCTCAATCGTCTGGGCGCCGTGGATATCATGGAGAACTATCTCAGCTATCTGCGCAACATCATGGATGCGGCCGCGGGGGGCCACATTCAGCCTGTTTACGGCGTCGGCTATGAGCCGATCCTGACCGAGCGCATCGAATCCGGCCTGCCTGGATACCGTGGAATGGGACCGGTCAGAGTCGGAAACCAGGCCCATGAGCACGTGCAACACGACGTCTACGGGCAGATTGTTCTGTCCACCGCCCACGCCTTCTTCGACGACCGGTTACTTCGGCCCGCTGATCGCTCCGATTTCGAGGCCCTGGAGCGCCAGGGCGAGCGCGCCTTCGCCCTGCATGACACGCCCGACGCCGGCCTTTGGGAATTGCGCACACGTTCGGCAGTGCACACCTACTCTGCCGCCATGTGCTGGGCGGCCTGCGACCGGCTGGCCAACGTGGCTGAAAAACTGGGCCTGGCGGATCGCGCGCGCCTGTGGAGCGAGCGCGCCGGGGTCGTTCGCGCCAGCATTGAGGCGCGAGCGTGGGACGAGAAGAACCAACGCTTTGCCGCCACCTTCGGCGGCTCGGACATGGACGCCAGCCTGACTCAATTGGTCGATCTGCGCTTCCTGAGGCCAGACGATCCGCGGCATCGCGAAACTTTGAAGGCTTTGGAGAAACGTTTGCGGCGCGGGTCCAGCTTCCTGCGCTACGATCAACCGGACGATTTCGGAATTCCTGAAACGGCGTTCAATTTCTGCACGTTCTGGTTCATCGAGGGTCTGCATCTGATCGGCGAGACCGACGAGGCCAGGCGGTTGTTCGAGGAAATGCTCGCCAAGCGCAATAATGCCGGGCTGCTGTCGGAGGACACCAGCCTCACTGACGGCGCAATGTGGGGGAACTATCCCCAGACTTACTCCCTTGTAGGATTGATCAACTGCGCCGTGCTGTTGAGCCGGCCATGGAGTTCGGTGCGATGAGCCGCCTGATTGTGGTCTCGAATCGGGTCACGGCGCCCGAGAGCAAGACCAGGGCGCCCACGGGAGGCTTGGCGGTCGCGCTCTGCGCCGCGTTGCGCGAATATTCCGGTTTCTGGTTCGGTTGGAGCGGCAAGACCACGGACACCTTCACCGGGGAGCTCGATCAGCGGCTCATCGACGATGTGCCGGTAGTCACCGTGGATCTCGAGGAAGCGGACGTCCAGGAATATTACAACGGCTATGCGAATGGCGCCCTGTGGCCCCTGTTCCACTACCGGATCGACCTGACCGCCTACGACCGCTCATTCGGCGAGGGCTACGAGCGCGTCAATCGGCGCTTCGCCGAAACCCTGGCGCCGCTCATCCAGCCCAACGATCTCATCTGGGTGCACGACTATCACCTGATCCCGCTGGGCCGGGAGCTTCGCCGCCTGGGGGTAGTCAATCCAATTGGGTTTTTCCTGCACATCCCGTGGCCTGCCGCGCAGCTGCTGACCACCCTGCCGCGCCACCGGCAACTAGTGGAAGCCTTGTTCGCCTATGACCTGGTGGGCTTCCAGACCGACGAGTGGTTGTGGGCGTTCGAGTCCTATGTGCTCGGCGAGGCGGGCGGGGCGTGGACGCCGGACGGTCGGCTGCAGGCCTTCGGCGCCCAGCTGAAGGCGCGGGTATTTCCGATCGGCCTGGATTTCGAAACCTTCCGCGCTCTGGCCACATCCCCGGTCGCCAACCGCGCGTACGATCGCATGGCCGCCCACAGCGTGTTCCGGCAGCTGATCGTCGGGGTCGACCGCCTCGACTATTCCAAGGGCCTTGAGGAGCGGCTGCTCGGCTTCGAGCGGTTCTTGGAGGATAACCCAGGGCTTCGAAAGGAAGTGCTGTACCTTCAGATCGCGCCGACCTCGCGCGAAGAAGTCGAGGCTTATCAGGACCTGCGCGCGCGAATCGACGGCTTGGCGGGAAGACTGAACGGCCTGTGGGCGGAGCTGGATTGGACACCGATCCGCTATGTGCACCGCAATTTCCGACGCGACGAACTGGCGGGGATCTATCGCGCCGCACGCGTGTGCCTGGTGACGCCGATGCGTGATGGCATGAACCTGGTGGCCAAGGAATATGTGGCCGCTCAGAACGCCGACGATCCCGGCGTGCTGGTCTTGTCGCGCTTCGCGGGCGCGGCGCGGCAAATGACCGACGCCGTGATCGTCAATCCATATAGTCGGGAGGAGATGTCGGAAGCGCTCAAGACGGCCCTGACCATGGGCCGAGCCGAGCGCGTTCGCCGCTGGGAGCGTCTGATCGACGGCGTCCGCACCAATGACGTCAAACTGTGGCGGGATTCCTTCGTCGAGGCCTTGGAGGCGGCCAAAGAGCCGCCGCTGCCATTGTTTCCCTCTCCGACCACCGCAATCCTACGGGAGATGGCGGAACGAGCGGAGCCCATCGTCGCGCCACACGGGCGGGCCGGGTCACGCCGCGTCCGCCGGCCCCGTCACGAAGTCCGGCGCCCGCCACCCCGCCACCCGGAGGCTTGAGTTGGCCTAGAGGCCGGGCAGCTTGATCTTCGAGGATCCCCTGCGGGCAATGATCACGGGCTGATTGCCGGTCAGGCCCGCGATGCGCTTGGCTTCGGTGGCCGGATCGATCGGCGTGGATGTAGCCGCCGCCACAGCGGCATCGGTCGGTTCGGCGGCCGGCTTTCCCTTGCGCCAGAACATCACCCAGTCCGCGAAGCTCTTGTCTTTGTGAGCAACCGCGCCGAATTCGTCGTCCACGACATAACGGATCAGCGGGTCGGCCTTATCGCCGCCGGCCTTTCCGACCAGCAGCTTCTCACCATCGCTGCGGGCTTCGGCATCGCGCTGGCCCATCAGGGCGATACGGGCGGCGCTCTCTGGCTCGAGTTCCTGCGGGCGCGGCTCGCCAGGGGCGGGTGGGCGCAGGGAATAGTCCGGCGGAACAACCAACGGGGCCTTGGTCACGACCCTGAATTCGTCCGGGGTCACCTTGGCCACGCCCAACGCCCGCGAGGCGGAGCTGCAGCCGGCGAGCAATGCGGCGGCCGAAACCAGGAGCACCGCGGGGACAAGTTTCAGTCGCATCGAAAATCCAGCTTCCATCCGGGCCGCCCCAGGCTTGGCCCTCGATACTGCATTCGCTCCCAAGGCGCCATATTCGATCATGACGCACCCGCGCGCGGCTGCAACAGACCCTCGAGGAGAAGCAGGATGATGCCCACAGTGATGGCGCTGTCGGCGACGTTGAACACCCATGGAAAGTACAAGGCGGTGACGTCAACGAAATCGACCACAACGCCGATGCGCACGCGGTCGATGAAGTTGCCGATTGCTCCACCGATGATGAGGCCAAGCGCCAAGCCGGTGAACGGTCTCTCCGCCCGCCGCGCCCAGAGCCCAAGGGCGACCGCTACAATCAGCGAAAACGCCGCGAGCGCCCAGCGGGTCCAGGATGCGTCACTCTGGAACAGGCCGAAACTCACGCCGGGATTTTCCACCAACGTCAGGCGCAGTGGCCCCCAGACGGGGCGAGGGGCGCCGATCGCCAAGCCTAGACCGCCGAGGACCCAGGCCTTGACCGCTTGGTCCAGGACGATGACAGCGGTCGCCAGGGCATAGGCGAAGGCGCCGGCGCGCGAAGCGAGGCTCATCGGTGGTTGGCGTCCCACCAGGCGACCGCGTCGGCGTCGCGCAGGGACAGGTCAGGGTACCGAGGATCCTCGCCCACTTCTGGAAGAATGCGCCAGGACCGGGCGCACTTGCGGCCCCGCGCCTTCAGGGGCTCGACCGCGACGCCCGGCATTTCACTCAAACGGAAGGCATGCGAGGGACCCTGGCCGACTTCCAGGTTCGCCTGACTGGTGCGGAACACCTCGGCGGGATCGAGGCCGTCGAACGCCGCCAGCAGCGCCGGTTCGGCCAGATGCACGACCGGGGCGGCCTCGAGTGCGCCCCCCAGGCGCTTTTCACGTCGTTCGACCTCCAGGGCGCCGGTGACCACCGCCGTGACGTCCTGCACCTGGCGCCAACGCCGCGCTTCATCCTCATTGCGCCAGTCGCCGGGCGTGTCGGGAAACCGCCGCGCACTGTTGGACCCGCCGTCCGGGCTGCGGCTCGCCCAGGCCTCCTCCATGGTGAAGGGGATTAGCGGCGCCAGCCAGATCGTCAGCCGCTCAAAGGCCAGGGACATGACTGTGCGGCACGCTCGGCGGCGCAGAGAATCGGGTCGATCACAATAGAGGGCGTCGCGGCGGATATCGAAAAACAGCGCCGACAGGTCATTGGAGCAGAATTCCGCCAGGTTCCGCACGACGTCCGGGAACTGATAGCGCTCGAAGGCTGCGCGCACCTTGCCGTCCAATTCCCACAGGCGATGGAGCACATAGCGCTCCAATGGCGGCATCTCTTCCAGGCCCACCGCTTCAGCCGCTTCAAATCCTGCCAGAGCGCCCAACAGATAGCGCAGCGTATTGCGTAGCTTCCGATAGGCGTCGGTGGTGGTCTGCAGGATCGTTCGGCCGATCCGCTGATCTTCCGTATAGTCCGCCAGCGCCGCCCACAGGCGCAATATTTCGGCCCCACTCTCGGCCGCGATGTCTTGGGGCTCGACGCTGTTGCCGAGCGATTTGGACATCTTTTCCCCCTTTTCATCGAGGGTGAAGCCGTGGGTCATGACCGCGCGGTAAGGCGCACGCCCGCGTGTTCCGCAGGCCTCTAGCAGTGAGTGCTGGAACCAGCCGCGATGTTGGTCCGAGCCCTCGGAATAGAGATCGGCCGGCCAGCGGCTGTCGCTGCGGCCTTCCAAGGCGAAGGCGTGCGTGGATCCGGAATCGAACCAGACATCAAGGATGTCCTCGACCTTCTCAAACCTTTCGGGATCGTGATTGCCGAGGAAATCCCGCGCCGGCCTTGAAAACCAAGCGTCGGCGCCTTCCCGGGCGATGAGCTCGACGATCCGGGCATTGACGTCGGCATCGACGAGCGGCTCGCCAGTGTCCCGGTCCACGAACATGGCGATTGGCGAACCCCAGGCGCGCTGACGGCTGATCAGCCAGTCCGGCCGGCTCTCGACCATGGAGCGGATGCGATTGCGTCCACCCTCGGGATGAAAGGCCGTCTGGTCGATGGCGGCGAGCGCGGTTTGGCGCAGGGTGGCGCCGTCGTGCGCCTCGTCCTCCAGCGGCTCGTCGAGGCGGATGAACCACTGCGGCGTGTTGCGAAAAATGACCGGGGCCTTGGAGCGCCAGGAATGCGGATAGCTGTGTTCGAGGCGGCCGCGGGCGAGCAGGGCGCCGGCTTCGATGAGCCTTTCGGTCACTGCGGCGTTGGCCGGGCCGAACCGACCCGCCTTCTTGCCTACGGTTTCCAGCACCTTGAGGCCGCCGAACAGGGGCACGTCGGGGTAGTAGGCCACGTCCTCATCGACAGTTTGGGGCAAGGCTGGGTCGATCCGGAAACGCTCCAGCACCGCTTTGTTGCGTACCCAGAGGTGGTAATCGTCCGTTCCGTGGCCGGGAGCGGTGTGGACGAAACCGGTCCCCGCGTCTTCGGTCACATGATCACCCGGCAACAGCGGGACAAGGAAGCCGTAGCCAGCGTCCAACTTCGCCAGCGGGTGAGCGCAGGCGAGGCCGGTGCAATCGATCGTCTCGACTTTGCGCCAGCGCGCCACCTTGGCGGCGGCGAACACCTCGGCGGCCAGGTTCTCGGCCAGGATGAGGCGCTCGCCTGGCCTGGCCCAGGGTTCGAAGGGCAATCCTTCTTCGAGCGCTTCGACTTCAAACACCGCGTAGGCGATGTTGGGATTGTAGGCGATCGCCCGATTGCCCGGGATCGTCCATGGCGTGGTCGTCCAGATTACCACCGAGGCGCCTTGGATGGCCTTCATGCGGCTCATGAACCCCCGCTCGGAGCTGCGGAATTTCGAATCGATGATCCATGGCGTGAGGCTCTTGACCGGGAACTTGACCCACACCGTGGGCGACACATGGTCGTGATATTCCACCTCGGCGTCGGCCAGCGCCGTGCGCTCCACCGGACTCCACATCACCGGCGCCGAGCCGCGATAGACCTGACCGGTGGCCAGGAACTTGTGGAATTCGGCCACGATCGCCGCCTCAGAGGCGAAGTCCATTGTGGCGTAGCGCCGCCGCCAGTCGCCGATGACGCCTAGCCGCTGGAATTCCCGCGACTGCTCCTCGATCCAGCCCGCCGCGTAGCTGCGGCAGCGGGCGCGGAATTCCGCTTTCGAGACCTCGTCCTTGCGCCGCCCCTCGGCGCGGAACGCCTCCTCGATCTTCCATTCGATGGGCAAGCCGTGGCAGTCCCACCCTGGCACATAGTCGACGTCCCATCCCAGCGCGAAGCGTGAACGGACAACGAAATCCTTCAGCAGCTTGTCGAGGGCGTGCCCGATGTGGATGGGGCCGTTGGCGTAGGGTGGGCCATCATGGAGCACAAACAACGGCGCGCCGGCGGCCTGCCGGGCGCTCCGGATTTCGCCATAGAGATTCTCCCAGCCAGCCAGGATGCTCGGCTCGAGTTTCGGCAGCCCGGCGCGCATGGGAAATGCGGTCTGGGGCAGGAACACGGTCTCGCGATAATCGCGTGCGGGCGGTTCGGCGTCGTCGGCCATGACAGATCCACTGGGGTTCGAAACGAAAGTGAGGTGGAATACCCGGCGCGCGCTGGAACCGTCCGGCGGCGTCACGCCGGGAGTTTAATTCGCCTATGCGCCCGAACCCATGTCATGGCCGCGATGTAGCAGAGCCGACGTCGCCCCGATAGAGGCCAACGCTCAGCTGTCCTTGGCCACCAACTGGCGCGCCTGACTGGCGTCGCGCCAGATCTGTTCGACCATAGCGGCGATGCTGGGAAACTTCTCTTCCGGGCGCAGGAACGCGATCAGTTCGGTCTCGATTGTCTCGCCATAAATGTCTTCGTCGAAATCGAACAGCCACACCTCCAGACGTGGTTCGACTATGCCGGTGGTCGGGTTGACCCCGATATTGGCCACCCCACCCAGACAGCGGCCGTCGGTCAGGTGCGTCCGGGTGGCGTAGACTCCGAATTTTGGCGCGACATAGTCTCCAAGCAGCACGTTGGCGGTCGGGAACCCAAGCTTGCGGCCGAGCTGGCGCCCTTTCTGCACCACGCCCTCAATGGCGAACGGCCGACCCAAGATGGCCGCGGCGACGCCCGGGCGGCCCTCGTGCAAGGCCGCGCGAACGGCGGTCGACGAAAGCTTCGCCCCGTTCACGGTTACGGCGTCGGTCACCGAGACCGAGAACCCCAAGGTCTCGCCAAAACGGCGCATCGATTTCGGATCGCCCGTGCGATCCTTGCCGAAGGTGACGTCGAAGCCGATCGCGATGTGGCGCACACCCAGGCCGTTGGCGAGCACGTCGACGGCGAAGTCGTGATCGGAGAAGTTG
>DASXMK010000106.1:0-2385 GCA_036495705.1 Caulobacteraceae bacterium
GGGCGTTTCTCGAATGGCTGGAGGGCAAGACCCTTCCCGGCGTGGCGGCCTTGGAGGGCTGACGGCGCCGGCGTACTCGTAGTCTTAGACTCATTGGAGGCGCCTCATGTCGCTGGGTCTTGGTCGCTTCCCCTACGCCAAGGGTCTGCACGACCTCGGCAACGGCGGCTACGCCTGGCTGCAGCCCGACGGGGGCTGGGGCTGGTCCAACGCCGGATTGATCGTCGATCAGGGCGAGTCGCTGGTGGTCGACACCCTGTTCGACGTGCCGCTGACGCGGGAAATGCTGACCGCCATGCGCCAGGCCGAGCCCAAGGCGGCGGCCAGGATCGACCTGCTGGTCAACACCCACCACAACGGCGACCACTGTTTCGGCAATGAGTGCTGCGAAGGGGCGGAGATCATCGCCCACAGCCTGGCCAGGGAGGCCATGGCCCACGAAGGACCCCAGGTGTTGATCAACTTGTTGGCGGCGGCGCCAAGCATGGGCGAGACCGGCGCCTACCTCAGCCGCATCTTCGGAGGCTTCGACTTCGCAAGCGTCACCCAGACCCTGCCGACCACGGTGTTCGAGACCGAGCTGATCCGCCATGTCGGCGACAAGCTCGTCCACATCGTGCACGTCGGGCCGGCCCACACCCGCGGCGACGCCTTGGTCCATGTTCCGGCCGACAGGCTGGTGTTCACCGGCGATATTCTGTTCATCGAGGGGCACCCGATCATGTGGGAGGGTCCGGTGGGCAACTGGATCGCCGCCTGCGAGCGGATCATGGCCATGGAAGTGGAGACGGTGGTGCCCGGCCACGGGCCGATCACCGACCTGAAAGGCGTCGCCGCCGTGCGCGATTATCTGGTCTACATCCGCGACCAGGCGCGCCAGCGCTTCGAAGCTGGCCTTTCGGCCTTCGAGGCCGCCCGCGATATCGACATGAGCGACTATGACCGCTGGGGCGATGGCGAGCGCATCGTGGTCAATGTGGCGACGCTCTACAAGGAGTTCTCCGGCGAAACCCGAGGCGCCGATTTCGCCACCCTGTTCGCCCAGATGGCGGCCCTGGCCAAAGGGCGGGGCCAAGCTTTGCAAGCCTGACCTCGGCGCCGTAGTCTTCCCCCTCAAACGAGAGCTCAAAGAGCCTTCGAGACAAACGGGGTCGAGATGGCGCGGATCACCCTCCGGCAACTGTTGGACCATGCCGCCGAGCATGGCTACGGCGTGCCGGCGTTCAACATCAACAACATGGAGCAGGGGCTGGCGATCATGGAGGCGGCCCAGGCCGTCGCCGCGCCGGTGATCATCCAGGCCAGTCGCGGGGCGCGCAGCTACGCCAGCGACATCGTGCTCAGCGGCCTGATCGAGTCCCTGGTCAAGCTCTATCCCGACATCCCGTTGGTGATGCACCAGGATCACGGCAACAACGAAGCCACCTGCGCCACCGCCCTGCAGCATGGCTTCACCAGCGTGATGATGGACGGCAGCCTGGAGGCCGACGCCAAGACCCCCGCCTCGTACGATTACAATGTCAGTGTCACCCGCCGGGTGGTGGAGATGGCGCATTGGGTCGGGGCCTCGGTGGAAGGCGAACTGGGGGTGCTCGGCAGCCTCGAGACTGGTGTGGGTGAAAAAGAGGATGGGCACGGGGCCGAAGGCGAGCTCTCACCCGAGCAGCTGCTGACCGATCCGGACCAGGCGGTGGAGTTCGTGCGCGCCACCGAGGTCGACGCCCTGGCCATCGCCATGGGCACCAGCCACGGGGCCTACAAATTCAGCCGCCAGCCGGACGGCGCGGTCCTGGCCATGGGCGTCATCGAGGAGATCCATCGCCGATTGCCCAACACCCATCTGGTCATGCACGGCTCCTCGTCCGTCCCGCAGGCGTTGCAGGACCTGATCAACCGCCACGGCGGCCAGATGCCCAAGACCTGGGGCGTGCCGGTGGAGGAGATCCAGCGCGGCATTCGCCACGGGGTGCGCAAGATCAATATCGACACCGACAACCGCATGGCCATGACCGGCGCCATCCGCAAAGTGCTGGCGGAAAACCCGCACGAATTCGACCCGCGCAAATATCTGAAGCCGGCCATGGACGCCATGCGCGAGGTCTGCCGGGCGCGCTTCGAGGAGTTCGGGGCCGCCGGCCAGGCCGGCAAGATCAAGCCGCTGCCAATGTCGGTCATGGCCCGGCGCTACGAGGCCGGCGAACTGGCGCCGCGATTTGGTCAGGCGCTGGCGGCGGCGGAATAGGCCTCCCTTTCCAGACGCGTCTGGATATCGAAGCCCGATTTCAGGGCCAGGGTGACCGGGGTGCGCTCGACGATGTCCCTCAGCCTAGCCAGGGCCGCCTCGTCAGGAGCGCCACGCACCGCGACCGTCCGCATTATCCGGTT
>DASXMK010000107.1:0-3184 GCA_036495705.1 Caulobacteraceae bacterium
CCGTGCATCCACGCCCGGTTGGCGGCGTCGAGGGAGACATAGAGCACGCGCAGCAGCACCTCGCCCTCGCCCGGGGCGGGACGGTCGGCATGCGCCAGGGCGAAGTGTTCCGGCCCCAGCCGGCCTTGGGGCAATTGGGCCAGGACGATCTGCCGGTTATCTTCGCTCATGGGCGGCCTCCTATTTCCGGCGGCGCGCCGGGGGTCTAAGATTCGAGCCGCATTTTGCGAGAAAGGTAAAGCCGAACATGGCGTCCGAATGGATGGAGAGGGGACCGGTCTCGTCTCCGCCGAGGTCCGTGGCCTACGGCGCCGGCGCGCTGCTGGTGGTCCTGGCCTTCGTCGGCGTCGGCATGGGCCTGCGCGCGGCGTGGCGGGAAAGCGGCGCCCCCGATCTCGGCGGCGGGACGGCGGCCAGCGTCGCCGACGCCGACACCTTGATCGCCAAGCCGATCGTCGAACTGCCGGCCACCCCGGCCGCCAACAATACCGCTGAAAACGCGGCCGAGAACGCAGCCGACAGCGACAACAACGCCGACGCCATCGACGCCAGGACCGCCGCGGCCCAGAGGGTGCAGTCGACGACCTCCAAGTCCGAACCCGACATCGACCAGATCCTGGCCTCGCCCACCGAAAAACCCACCGCGCCGTCCAAGTCGTCGTCCGACGAGGCCGCGCCGCCGGGCCCGCCGGTCAAGAGCGACGTGCCGTTCTAGAGTCTCATTTTTCGGCCATCAGGGTCTCGATCACCGCCCGGGCCTGCGGGCTCGACCAGTTGGCCCCGCCGGGCAGGCGCGCCCGTTCGACCCCGCGCTTGTCGAAGATCACCGTGGTCGGCATGTCGCCCACCGGCGGGACGAAAGCGTAGGCCAAGGCGTAGGTGGGCTCGGTGTAGAAGCTGAGCGGCGGGTTTTTGGCGATAAACGCCCGCCCGGCGGTCTCGTCTTCGTTCTTGCCCACCGAGATCGGCACGATCGCCAGGGGCTTGCCGGCCTCGGCCGTGGCCAGGGCCGCCAGCGACGGGATCTCGGCCTTGCACGGCGGACACCAGTTGGCCCAGAAATTGACCACCGCCACGCGGCCCTTGAACTCGGCCAGGGTATGCGTCGCGCCCGCCGCATCCTTGAACGCCACGCTCGGCTGGGGCGCGGCGTGATCGCTGACTTTCAGCCCCGCCATCGGTCCGACCGCCAGGCGGCGCAGGTCCCCGCCCGGCTTGGAACAGCCGGCCACGGCGTATAGAAGCGCCAGGGCCGCCGCGCCGGCCAATGGGATCTTCTGCATATGACCGACGACTCCGGTAAGGCCGGTCATTCTCTATGGGGCGCGCGCTTCTCCGCCAAGCCCGGCGAGGCGATGAGCGCCATCAATGTCTCCATCGATATCGACAAGCGCCTGGCGGGAGAGGACATCGCCGGCTCGCGCGCCCATGTGGCCATGCTGGCCGCCACCGGCATCATCGACGCGGTCGACGCCGCCGCCATCGACGCCGGGCTGGAGCGGATCGCCACTGAGATCGCCGCCGGCGACTTCCCGTTCCGCGACGCGTTCGAGGACATCCACATGAACGTCGAGGCGCGCCTCGCCGAGCTGATCGGGCCGGCGGCCGGGCGCCTGCACACGGCCCGCTCGCGCAACGACCAGGTGGCCCTCGATTTCCGCCTGTGGGTGCGGGCCGCGTGCGACGAGGCGGTTGCGGCCCTGCGGCGCCTGCAGCGCGCCCTGTTGGCCCAGGCCGAGGCCCACGCCGAGACCCTCATGCCCGGATTCACCCATCTGCAGTCGGCCCAGCCGGTGACGTTTGGCCATCACTTGATGGCCTATGTGGAGATGTTCGGACGCGACGCCGACCGCTTCGCCGACGCCCGCGCCCGGCTCAACGAGAGCCCGCTGGGGGCCGCGGCTCTGGCCGGGACGTCCTTTCCCATCGACCGCCAGATGACCGCCAAGGCGCTCGGCTTCGCGCGGGCGACCAACAACTCCCTGGACAGTGTCTCGGCCCGCGATTTCGCCCTCGAGGCCCTGGCCGCGGCGACGATCTGCGCCACCCATCTCTCGCGCCTGGCCGAAGAGATCGTGCTGTGGATGACCACGCAGTTCGGCTTCATCGACCTCTCGGACGCCTTCACCACCGGGTCCTCGATCATGCCGCAGAAGCGCAATCCCGACGCCGCCGAGCTGGTGCGGGCCAAGGTCGGCCGGATCCTGGGCGCCTTCACCGCCCTGACGGTGGTGATGAAGGGCCTGCCGCTGGCCTATGGCAAGGACATGCAGGAGGACAAGGCGCCGACGTTCGAGGCCTTCGACGCCCTCGCCCTGTCGCTGGCGGCCATGACCGGCATGGTCGCCGACATGCAAGCCAACACTGTCGCCATGGCCAGCGCCGCCGCCGCCGGCCACGCCACAGCCACCGACCTCGCCGACTGGCTGGTGCGCGAGCTCGCCTTGCCGTTCCGCCAGGCGCATCACATCGTCGGCGCGGCGGTGAAGAGGGCCGACGCCCTGGGCGTGGACCTCGCCGACCTGCCCCTGGCCGAGCTTCAGGCCCTGGAGGCGCGGGCCACCGCCGCAGCCCTGGCCGGCCTCACCGCCGCCGCCTCGGTGGCCAGCCGCACGAGCCACGGTGGGACCGCGCCGGCCCAGGTCCGCGCCCAGATCGCCCTGTGGAAGGAGCGCCTCGCATGAACCTCCGCATCGCCGCCATGAGCCTGCTCGCCGTCCTCTGCCTCTGCGGCTGCGCCAAGGTTGGCACGCTCGACCGGCCGGCCCCCCTGTTCGGCCAAAAGGCCAAGGCCGATTATCGCGCCAAGAAGGCCGCGGCAGCGGCGGCCAAGGCGAAACCGACCTCCGAGGAGCCTGAACCCCTGCCAGCCGAGCCGCCGCCCGAAGCCAACCCGCCGGTCACCTCCGGCGCGGTCACCGGCCAGCCCGAGCCGGCGCCCGCCACGCCGCCGCGATGAACCATTTCGAACTCCGGGAGGGCGAGCTCTTCTGCGAGGACGTCCCCCTGGCCAAGGTGGCCGCAGCGGTCGGCACGCCGGCCTATGTCTATTCCACCGCCACCCTGGAGCGGCACTGCAAGGTGTTTCGCGCCGCCCTGGCCGCCCACGCCGAGCTCGGTTCGCCATTGATCGCCTATGCCGTAAAGGCCAATTCCAACCTCTCGGTGCTGCGCACTCTGGGGG
>DASXMK010000108.1:0-3016 GCA_036495705.1 Caulobacteraceae bacterium
GTGCGCGGCCAGCCGCGGCGCAATCTGATCATCGCCCGGGTCAACGGCTATCACGGCTCGACCATCGCCGGGGTGAGCCTGGGCGGCATGAAAGCCATGCACGACCATGGCGGGCCGTGGCTCGAGGGCATCGAGCACGTCATGCAGCCGTATCAATTCGGCGAGGGCTTCGCCGAGGCGCCGGAGGATTTCGCTGTCCACGCCGCCGACGCCATCGAGGAGCGCATCCTCGAGGTCGGGCCGGAGAACGTCGCCGCTTTCGTCGGCGAGCCGGTGCAGGGGGCCGGCGGGGTGATCATTCCGCCTGCGGACTATTGGCCCCGGGTCGAGGCCATCTGCCGCAAGTACGGCATCCTCATGGCCTGCGACGAGGTCATCTGCGGCTTCGGGCGCCTGGGGACCTGGTTCGGTTTTCAGCATTTCGGCGTCACCCCGGACCTGGTCAGCATGGCCAAGGGCCTGTCGTCCGGCTACCTGCCGATTTCGGCCGTGGGCGTCGCCGACCACGTGGTCGAGACCATCCGCGGAGCCGGCGGCGATTTCGTCCACGGCTACACCTATTCCGGCCACCCGACCTGCGCCGCCGTGGCTTTGAAGAACCTGGAGATCATCGAGCGCGAGGACCTGGTCGGCCGCACCGCCAACGACAGCGGACCCTATCTGGCCGCCGCCCTGGCCCGCCTGGCCGAGCATCCGCTGGTCGGCGAGACCCGCTCGCTGGGCCTGATCGGGGCCGTAGAGATCGTCGCCGAGAAGGGGACCAACCAGCGCTTCGGCGGCGCCCCCGGCAAGGCCGGACCCATCGTCCGTGATCTGTGCATCGAAAACGGGGTGATGATCCGCGCCATCCGCGACACCCTGGTGATGAGCCCGCCGCTGATCATCTCCCACGCCGAAATCGACGGTTTGGTGGGGACCATCGAAAAGGCCCTGACCGAGGCTATGCCGAGGCTGAAGGACCTTTGATCCACGGAAGATTTTTATCCACAGATGAACGCAGATTTTCGCCGATAAGAGCAGATAAGAATCGCCTGCGAAGCAGGCTTTAGGACTTTTGGCCCGCTACGCGGGCAAGAAGAACTTATCTATCTGTGTTCATCTGCGTCATCTGTGGATAATCTTCTTCTGTGGTTCAAGTCTTCAGCTGATCCGCGATCGGCAGTTTGCGGATGCGCTTACCCGTGGCGGCGAAGACGGCGTTGGCCAGCGCCGGGGCCGCCCCCGAGCACGGCGGCTCGCCGATCCCGCCCGGGGCCTCGGCGCTGTCGATGATGTAGGTCTCCACCACCGTGGCCTCGCCGATGCGCATCGGCCGGTAGTCGCTGAAATTCGATTGCACGATGGCCCCTTTGTCGACGGTGACCTCGCCCCACAGGGCCGCGGTCAGGCCGAAATTGATCCCGCCCTCGACCTGGGCGCGGATCGTATCCGGATTGACCGTGCGCCCGCAGTCCACCGCGCAGGTGACCTTGTCGACCTTGATCGCCCCGCCCGCGCCGACGCTCACTTCGGTGACCTGGGCCAGGAAACTGCCGAAACTGGCGGTCAGCGAGATCCCCCGCCCGCGTCCCTTGGGCAACGGCGCGCCCCAGCCGGCCTTGACCGCCGCCAGCTTCAGCACGCCGGCCGCCCGCGGGGCGGAGTCCAGATGCGCCAAACGGAAAGCCAGCGGATCGGCCCCGGCCGCCGCCGCCAGCTCGTCCATGAAGCTTTCGACCATGAACGTATTGTGGGTCGGCCCGACGCCGCGCCACCAACCCGTCGGGACCTTGCCGGGTTCGACGCGCACATAATCACACAGCACATTGGCGAAGCCGTAGGCCCCGGCGGCCGGATCCACCGCGTCCGGGTCCAGCCCGTCCTTCAGCGACGTCGGGTCCCACTGCGCCGAGACGGCGGAGGCGCAGACCCGATGCATCCAGGCGACCACCTTGCCGTCGGCGCCGAGGCCCGCCGCCAGGCGGTCGAAATAGCACGGCCGATAATGGTCGTGGCGGATGTCCTCCTCGCGCGTCCACACCACCTTGACCGGGGCCTTGACCTGGCGGGCGATCGCCGCCGCCTGGGCCACGTGGTCGACATAGAGCCGCCGGCCAAAACCGCCGCCCAGCAACTGGTTGTGGAAGATGACCTTTTCCGGGGCCACCCCGGCGCCCTTGGCGGCCGCGTCCCTGGCCCGCACCGGGGCCTGGGTGCCGGTCCACACCTCCACGCCGGCGCCGCGCACGTGCACGGTGCAGTTCATCGGCTCCATGGCGCCATGGGCCAGCAGCGGCATTTCATAGACCGCCTCCAACCGTTTGGCCGCTTTGGCCAGGGCGGCGGCCGCGTCGCCGGTCTTGATCCCTTCCACGCCCGGCGAGAGCGAAGCCTTGGCCATGGCCGCGGTGATGCTGGCGGTGGAATCGCCCGCTCCGGGCCCCAGGTCCCAGTCGATGGTCAGCAGCCCCAGGCCCTTTTTCGCCGCCCCCATATGCTCGGCGACCACGGCCACGGCGTCGGGCAAGCGCACGATCTGGCGCACCCCGGCCACCGCTCGGGCCTTGCTGTCATCGACGCTTCTGAGCTTGCCGCCAAACGTGGGGCAGGCGGCGACGGTGGCCACCAGCATGCCCGGCAAACGGATATCGATGCCAAACATCGCCTGGCCGCGGATCTTGTCCACCTGGTCGATGCGCTGCACCGGCTTGCCGATCAGGGTCCATCGCCCGGGGGTCTTCAGGGCCACGGTCTTGGGAACTTTCAGTTTGGCCGCATGGGCGGCCAGGGCCCCGTAGCGCGCCCGGCGGCCGTGCAGTGCGTCGATCACCTCGCCGTGCTCGGCCCGCAGCAGGGCGGGATTGGTTTTCCAGGCCTTGGCGGCGGCGGCGATCAGCAGCACCCGCGCGGTCGCGCCCGCTTGCCGCAATGGATCATACCAGGCCATGGTCGTGGCCGAGGTGCCGGTCACCTGCTCGCCGTTGATCGGGTCGGAATAGAGGGCGGCGTCGGGCGGGGGGCCTCCAGGCGCACTTGG
>DASXMK010000109.1:0-2999 GCA_036495705.1 Caulobacteraceae bacterium
GCCTGATGTATGAGCCGATGGCGGCGGCCATCGGCGCCGGACTGCCGATCCATGAGCCGACCGGCTCGATGGTGGTGGACATCGGCGGCGGCACGACGGAGGTGGCCGTGCTTTCGCTCTCGGGCATCGTCTATTCGCGCAGCGTGCGCGTCGGCGGCGACAAGATGGACGAGGCGATCACCAACTTCATGCGCCGCAACCACAACCTGCTGATCGGCGAGACCACGGCCGAGCGCATCAAGAAGGACATCGGCACCGCCCGCGTCCCGCACGACGGCGAGGGCCTGGCCATCGACGTCAAGGGCCGCGACCTGATGCAGGGCGTGCCGCGCGAGGTCACGGTCAGCGAAAAGCAGGCCGCCGACGCCGTGGCCGAGCCGGCCTCCCAGATCATCGAGGCGGTCAAGGTGGCGCTGGAGGCGACCCCGCCGGAACTGGCCGCCGACATCGCCGACAAAGGCATCATGCTCACCGGCGGCGGGGCGCTGCTGCGCGGCATCGATCTGGAGATCGCCGACGCCACCGGCCTGCCGGTCACCGTCGCCGACGATCCGCTGACCTGCGTGGCGCTCGGCTGCGGCAAGGTGTTGGAACACCCGCAGTGGATGAAAGGGTTGTTGGAATCCTCGCTGTTCTAGGATGATCGCGTCAGTGATCTAGGGAGTCGTTTTTGACGTGTCGCTTCGCGACGGTCCGCTGGGGGAAATCAAACCGCCGCTGATCTGGCTGGCCATCGCCGCCCTGGTGGCGGCGGCCTGCGTCGCCCTGGGCCTGTTCGTCACCGACAGCGCCCATCGCAGCGCCTTCGCCGGCGTGCGTCGCGCGGCCGACAGCGTCGCCGCCCCGGTTGGCAGCGTCCTTTCGGCCCCGGTCCGCGCCGCGAACGAGGGCGTGGGGATGGTCCGGGCCTATTTCCTGGCCGGATCGCAGAACCGGCGACTGCGCGCCGATCTGGCGGCGGCCCTCACATGGCGTGACTAAGCCCTGAGCCTGCGGCAGGAAAACGCCCGACTGCGGGCGCTGCTCGGCGTCGCCACCCAGCCCGCGCTGCCCATGGTTGCGGCCGACACCGTGCTCGACGCCCGCGGGCCGTTCTCCAACAGCCGTCTGGCCGACGCGGGGGCCGATCAAGGGGTCGTCGAAGGCAATCCGGTGCTGAGCGAACATGGCCTCGTCGGCCGCATCGTCGGCGTGGCGCCGCGGGCCAGCCGGATCATGCTGCTGACCGATGTCGACAGCCGCACGCCGGTGATGATCCCGCGCACCAACGGCCGGGCGATCCTCAGCGGTGACGGTGGGTCGGCCCCGGCGCTGGCCTATCTGCGCAGCCACGATGCGCTGAAAGTCGGCGACCGGGTCCTGACCTCCGGCGACGGCGGCGTGGTGCCGCGCGGGCTGGCCGTCGGGACGGTCACCAAGGGCTTCGACGGGGCCTGGCGGGTGGCTCTGGACACCGACGCAACGCCGATCGATTTCGTGCGCATTCTCTTGTTCAAGGACTTCAGCCAGCTCGCCGCGCCGCCCTCGCCGGGCGTGCTCCCCAGCACCAACACCGACGCGCCGGAAGCGGCCCCACCCGTGGCCCCGCCCACGCCCGCGTCCGCGCCCAAGGCCGCAAAGCCATGATTGCCCGGGCGACGCTTCGGCCGATGTCCCCGACTCTGTGGATCGGCGGACCGATGGTCGCCTCCATGGCCGCTTCAGTGGTTCTGGCCGTGCCGGTGCGCGTGGCCGGCCTGCAGGCCCCGGAGCCGGTGTTCGCGCTGGTCCCGGCCTTCGCCTGGGCGATCGCCCGGCCGGCGATCACGCCGCCCTTCGCCTTGGTCATTCTGGGGCTGTTCCTTGACCTGCTTTGGGGCAGTCCGCTGGGGCATTGGCCGCTGTGCCTCCTGGCCGCCTACGCCCTGATCTTCGCCGCCCGCCGCATCCTCTCCGGGCAGGAGTTCCTGGCCTTGTGGGGCGCCTATGCGCTGGCCTGCGCCGCCGCCGAACTCACCGGCCTGGCCTTGGCCAGTCTGCATTCCGGCCGCGTGCCGGGCCTTACCGGCGCCGGGCTGCAGTTCGTCATCACCGCGGCCCTGTTTCCCTTCGCTTGGCGTCTGATCGAGCGCTATGAAGCAGCGGACGCGCGATATCGATGATCGAACCCTCTATCTATTTTGATGAGGTCAATGAGCGGCAGGCGAAGTTTCACCGCCGCGCGTTCCTGTTTGGCGGCGTCACCGGCGTTGGCCTGCTGGCCCTGACGGCCCGGCTCGCCGACCTGCAGATCCTGGAGTCGGACCGCTACAAGTTCCTTTCCGAGCACAACGAATTCGAGTTCCGCCTGACCCCGCCGCCGCGCGGCCTGATCCTCGACCGCGAGGGTTTGGTCCTGGCCTCGAACCGCCCGGCCTTTCGACTCCTGGTCGCCACCGATGAGAACGTCGATGTCGACGCCTTGCTGGCCCGGCTCGCCGAGTTGGTGCCGATGGACGACGCCCGTCGCGCCCGTCTCGCCGCCGACATCGCCGCCGCCCCGCGCAAGGCCCCGGTGGCCGTGGTCGAGGACATGACCTGGGAAGAGTTCTCCCGGGTCAATGTGCGCGCGCCGGAGCTGCCGGGCGTCACCGCCGACATGGGCGAGGTGCGGGTCTATCCGTTCGGCGGGGCCTTCACCCACGTGATCGGCTACGTGGCCAAGGTCAACGCCACGGACATCGCCAAGACCGGTCCCAACGCCGATCCGATCCTGCTCAATCCGGGATTCCGCATCGGCCGCCAAGGCGTGGAGAAGGCCTATGATCTCGACCTGCGCGGCAAGGCGGGGGCCAAGAAGGTCGAGGTCGATGTCAAGGGCCGGGTGGTGCGCGAGGATCCCGGCGGCGATATCCCCTCCATCCCCGGCGCGCCGATTCGCCTGACCCTGGACGCCGATATCCAGAACCGGGCGCTGGAGGTGTTCGGCGACGACAGCGGCGCGGCGGTGATGCTCGATTGTCGTTCGGGTGATGTCCTGT
>DASXMK010000110.1:0-3206 GCA_036495705.1 Caulobacteraceae bacterium
AGGGGGCGAGAAAGCTGAAATCATACATGTTGGTCGGCGGGGAAACGGAGATGAAGCCGTCGGTCTCCGGGCGGCGCATGAGGAGCTGCATGCCGATCCAAGCTCCGAAATCGAAGCCCGCCACCCAGCATTGCGAGGCCGCCGGGTTGGTCGACTGCAGCCAGTCGAGGGCCGTCGCCGCGTCGGCCAGTTCGCCGATGCCCTGGTCGAACTCGCCCTGGCTGCGGCCGACGCCGCGATAGTTGAAGCGCATGACGTTGAAGCCGCGCTTCATGAACAGGTGGAACAGCTGCACGGCCACCGGATGGTTCATGTGGCCGCCCGCGCGCGGGTGCGGGGCCAGGATCAGGGCGATCGGGGCGGTGTCGTCCTTGCGCGAGGAATAGCGGGTTTCGATCCGGCCGGCGCTGCCTGGCAATACCAATTCCGGCACGGTGGCCCTTTCCCTTCTGGAGAGATCAAATCGCGCCCGGAATACTTGACCAGCGCGCTTGGTCTTACTAAGTGCGGCGCATCGGTCGGACAGCCGACCTCTGGCGCGGCGGCGGCTTGTAGCAAATAGCCATCGCCATAAGCGAGAAAATACGCGGCGAATCGCATGCATCTCAGCACCAAAGGACGATACGCGGTCATGGCCATGACCGATCTGGCCGGCCGCAACGGGGCGCGGGCGACGCCGCTGGCCGCCATCGCCGAGACCCAACAGATTTCAAAACCTTATCTGGAGCAGCTGTTTTCGCGTCTGAGACGCCGCGGCCTGGTGGAATCGGTGCGCGGTCCAGGCGGCGGCTATCGCCTGGCCCGGGACGCCGAGAGCCTGTCGGTGGCCGAGGTTGTGGCCGCGGTCGACGAGCCGCTGCGCGCCGTGCGCTGCGCGGGCGTTGGACCCGGCTGCATGAAGGGCGGCGCGCGTTGCCTGACCCACGATCTGTGGGCCGAGACCGGCCGCCAGATTGAAACCTATCTGGCCGGGGTCTCCCTGGCCGACGTCATCGCCGGACGCATCGTGCGGGGGCGGGAGGCGGCGTGATGAACGCGCCCGTCTATCTCGACTACAACGCCACGGCCAAGATCCGGCCGGAAGCGCTGGCGGCTATCCAGGCCGCCCTGGAGATCGGGGCCAATCCGTCCTCGACCCACGCGGCCGGCCGCCAGGCGCGGGCGCTGATCGAGCGCGCCCGGGCCGAAATCGCCGCCCTGGTCGGCGCCGAGGCCGGCTGGCTGACCTTCGTCAGCGGTGGGGTCGAAGCCAACGCCCTGGCCATCGAGAGCGCCCTGGCCGCCGGGTGTGGGCGCGCCATCATCGGCGCCACGGAGCATGACGCCGTATTGGCCACCGCCCAGGCGGTGTTTCCGAACGTGGAGATCTGGCCGGTGGACGCCGAGGGCGTGGCCGACCTCGACTGGCTGGTGGACGCCCTGGCGCGCGAGGGTCGTCCCCTGGTGTGCCTGATGGCCGCCAATAACGAGACCGGGGTCATCCAGCCCATCGAGGCGGTCTCCGCCTTGGTGCGCCAGGCCGGTGGCTGGCTGCACGTCGACGCGGTCCAGGCGGCCGGCAAGCTGACTCTCGATTGCGCCGCCCTGGGCGCGGACACCCTGGCGCTGTCGGCGCACAAGCTCGGCGGGCCGCAGGGCGTCGGCGCCCTCGTGACGCGGCCCGACGTCGCCATCACCCGCCAGCTGCATGGCGGCGGGCAGGAGCGCGGCCGCCGCGCCGGCACCGAAAACCTATCCGGCATCGCCGGCTTCGGGGCCGCTGCGGCGGCCGCCCAGCGCGATCTGGCCCCAGGACATGCCCTGGCGCAGGGCGAATGGCGCGACGCCCTGGCCGACCGCCTGATCGCCGTGGGCGCTGAGGTGCTGGGGGCCGGCGCGCCGCGCCTGCCCCAGACCCTGTGCATCGCCACGCCGGGATTCAGCTCCGAGGTCCAGGTCATGGCCCTCGACCTGGCCGGGGTGATGGTCAGCGCCGGCGCGGCCTGCTCGTCGGGCAAGGTCAAGGCCAGCCGGGTGGTGGAAACCATGGGCCGGCCCGACCTGGCGTCGGCCTCCATTCGGGTCAGCGGCGGCTGGGCCTCGACAGCGGCCGACTGGCGCCGATGCGGCGACGCCTGGCTCGAAGCCCACGCGCGGCGCATGGCCCGCAATCGGGAGTACGCGTAATGGCCGCGGTCCAGCAAACCCTCGCCAAGGTCGCCGACCTCGAGCGCTACAAGCACGGTTTCGTCAGCGAGATCGAACAGGAGTTCGCCCCCAAAGGTCTCTCCGAAGCCACGGTTCGCTTCATCTCGGCCAAGAAGAATGAGCCGGACTGGATGCTGCAATGGCGTCTCGAGGCGTTCGAGCGCTGGCGAGCGCTGGACGAGCCGAACTGGGCGCGGGTCAGCCACTCGAAGATCGACTACCAAGACGCCTATTACTACGCCGCGCCCAAGGAGAAGGTCGGCCCGGCCAGCCTGGACGAAGTCGATCCGGAGCTGTTGGCCGTCTACGCCAAGCTCGGCATCCCATTGAAGGAACAGGAAGTTCTGGCCGGCGTGAAAGGCGCGCCGAAATACGCCGTCGACGCGGTGTTCGACAGCGTCTCGGTGATCACCACCTTCAAGAAGGAGCTGGCCGAGGCCGGGGTGATTTTCTGCTCGATGAGCGAGGCGATCCGCGACCATGGCGAGCTGGTGCGCGCCTATCTGGGCTCGGTCGTCCCGGTGTCGGACAACTATTTCGCCTGCCTGAACAGCGCCGTCTTCTCCGACGGCAGTTTCGTCTATGTGCCGCCGGGCGTGCGCTGCCCGATGGAGCTTTCGACCTATTTCCGCATCAACGCCGCCGAAGCCGGCCAGTTCGAGCGCACCCTGATCGTCGCCGACAAGGCTTCTTACGTCTCCTATCTCGAAGGCTGCACTGCGCCGATGCGCGATGAGAACCAGCTGCATGCGGCCGTGGTCGAGCTGGTCGCCCTGGACGATGCCGAGATCAAATATTCGACCGTCCAGAACTGGTATCCGGGCGATAAGGAAGGCCGCGGCGGCATCTACAATTTCGTCACCAAGCGGGCCGATTGCCGCGGCGACCGCTCCAAGGTCAGCTGGACCCAGGTCGAGACCGGATCGGCGATCACCTGGAAGTACCCGTCGTGCATCCTGCGCGGCGAGGGCAGCTCCGGCGAGTTCTACTCGATCGCCATCACCAATAACCGCCAGCAG
>DASXMK010000111.1:0-6315 GCA_036495705.1 Caulobacteraceae bacterium
CTGAGCGGTCATCGGCGCGGCCCCGTCGAACGCCCCGGCGTACTGACCGCCGACGTTGAGGTCGCGGGCGTCGACCCCCCATTTAGCCAGCGCCGGACCGAGCACGAACTTGCCGCCGAACACCCCGATCGAGCCCGTCAGGGTCGAGGGTTCGGCGATGATCTCATTGGCGTCCGAGGCGATCCAATAGCCGCCCGAGGCGCCGTAGGCGCCCATGCTGACCACGACCGGCTTGCCGGCCGCCCTGGCCGCGCGCACGGCGGCCAGGATCTGCTCCGAGGCGGTGTCCGAGCCGCCCGGCGAGGAGATGCGGAACACGATCGCCCGCACGTTGCGGTCCTCGATGGCGTCGTAGAAGGCCTTGGAGACGTCGTCGGAGCGGATCGTCTGCTCGCCGCCGAGCGGGCTTGGCCCATCGCCGCGGCCGGTCATGATCGCGCCTTCGGCCGAGATCACCGCCACCTTCGGCCTGTCTCCCAGGCCATCCCCCGACGGCGCCAGGGCCGCATAGTCGCCGAAGTCCGCCAGTTTGGCCCCGTCGCCGGCGTCGGCCAGCGCCGCCTGCTGCGCCTCCCGGGCCTGGCCGACGTGATCGATGAGGCCCTTGGCCTTGGCGTCCTCGGCCAAGTAGGGGCCGGCCTCGATCAGGGACTTGATGGCGGCCGGCGGCTGGTGGCGGTCGGCGGCCACGGCGGCCAGGGCGGTGTCGTAGACCGAACCCATCCACGACAGTTCCGAGGCCCGGTGGGCCGGTGTGTAGTCGTCGTAGAGGTAAGGGTTGACCGCCGTCTTGTACTCATAGCGCTGCTGGAAATCCGCGCTCACCCCGAAGCGATCGAAAAAGCGTTTGAAGAACAGGTCCTCGCGGGAAAGCCCGGTGACCTGGAACGCCGAGCCGGGCTGCAGCCAGACATCGCCGGTGGCGGCGGCCAGCTCATAGGTCGAGGTCACCAGGCCCTCGGCGTACAGGCCCTGGGCGTGGGCGATGATGAACTTGCCGTGGGCGCGGAACTGCTGGAACGCCAGGCGCAGCTCGTCAGCCGCCGCCGGGGCCATGCCGCTTTCCGGCAGGCGCACGAACAGGCCGCGGATGCGGTCGTCGTTCTGGGCGCGGCGCAGGGTCTCGACGATGGTCATGACAGCCTGGCCACGGCCGCCGAACATAGCGAACGGGCCGGTGGGCGGCTGGTCGGTGAGGTTCCCGCGCAGGTCCAGGGACAGGACCGCCCGGCCGGGGGTGGCGGCCGGACGCACCGCGGCCCCGAGGATCATCAGGGCTACGATCGGCGCGGTGAGGGCGAACAGGGTCAGGCCCACCAGCACGCCGGCCACGGTGATCAGGAAGTTCTTCATCGACCAATCCTCGCCACCGGGCCGCGGACGAACGCGCCGCCCCGCCCTTAACGCGATTGGCCGCCTGGCGCCTCAAAATCCGACGCGAGGATGGCTATGGGATCAGTCAGGCGCGCAAGTGACCGCGCTCGCGCGCGGCCACCCAGGGTCTCGGGCAGTCAGGACCCGTCAATGCATCGGGGTCGATCCGTGGGCGTCAGCGCTGGCGCCCTGGCGCGCCGAGGCATTGGCGCCGTGGCGCGAGGCCTTGGCCGAGGCGGCTCCCGAGCTTCCGCCCGAGGCGGTCGCGTTCGGCGTGGAAGCGGAGCCAGCCGACGACCCGCTTGCGTTCGCCGAAGCGCCATCCGGCGAAGCGGCGGCGTTCCCGGTGGCGCTGGCCAGGCTCGTCAGGTCGGTCGCCCTGGCGGCGGTGGTGGCGCTGTTGGCCGCGCTGGTGGCGCTGTTGGCCGCCCCAGTAGCGGCGCCGGTTCCCTTGGTCGCTACATTGTGGACCTTATGTGCGACATGGCCGGTCGTCCTCCTGACCGTACCGTCAGTTCGCGATACCGTATCGCCGACGCCGCTGGTATCGAACCCGGAACGGCCTGAGCCGACCAACGATCCGCCCAGCGTGCCGGTAGCGCCGCCCAATCCGCCCGTAAGCCCGCCGGTCAGTCCCCCTCCGCCCGTCAGGCCGCCACCCAGTAGCTGGGCTTGAGCCGAGGAGCCTGCCAACAGGGCTACGGCGGCGATGATCAATGAGGTCTTGGTCATAGTCCTATCCTTGACGTCCGTTCTGCGGCCACATCGCCGCTCAGCCGGAGAACGACAGCTGGTCGGCTTTCCATCCCGCGTGGAGGAAAAAATCAGCAGGGAGCGTTCGAAGTCTTTGGCGAGGGCTCGCCGACGACTCCATGCCCCAGGGCGGAGCCGGCTTTGCGGGCGCGGGCCGCCAGGTCGGCGATCGCCTGGGCGGATCTGGCAGGATCGGGCTCGCGCAGCCATTGAACCAGTTTTCCGGCGACGACCGGGGCGGCGAAAGACGTGCCCCGCGCCTTGTCATAGCCGCCGCCGGGTTTCGCCACCGTCACGCCCGCGCCCCGCGCGGCGAAGTCCACGTGCCGGGCCCGACCGGCTTCGGGCAACAATCTTCCTTTGGCATCAACGGCAGTGACCGCAATCACTCCAGGGTACGAGGCTGGATATTGCGGTGGGGCCGCCGGCCCGTCGTTGCCCACCGGGGCAACGAGCAACTCACCCTTGGCGCCCAGGGCCCGTACGGCCGCTTCCAACATCAGGTTGGCTGGTCCGACCAGACTGACATTGATCACCGGCACGCGGTTCGAGGCCATCCAATCGAGGGCGCGCACGACCGCCTCAGCGGAACCACCCGCCGGACCGGCGCCGTACACATCGGCCGCGTAGAGCCTGGCCCCCGGCGCCGAGCCCGCAAAACCCGGCGCGTCTCCAACCATCAAAGAGGCCACCGCGGTGCCGTGATTGACGGCCGCGCCCGGCGACGCCACGAAACTCCGCTGCTCGATGGCGGATCTCGCGAACGCCGGATGACCGACCGCCACCGCCCCATCGACCATGCCGAGCCGGACGCCGACGAGCGCGGCGGAGCAGGCTCTCGACCGACTTGCGAGAGGCGTGCCGGCGGGGCCTGAAGCGCCATACAGATGGTCGAAGTCGTAGCGGCCGGCAGGATCGAGTCGGCGGAGGCGATGGACCGCCTGCACGGTGGATTGCGCCCCGGATGCCCTGAGCACGACAAAGGCGACGCCCAGCGCCGGCAGCTTGACCTCGTGGTCGACGACAAACCCAGCCTGGCGCGCGACGGCCAAGGAATCGGCGCTGGGCTCAAGCGCCAGCACTTCGCTCCGCACCACCGGCTGGCCGGCGTCGTCAAGATCGAGCGTCGCGCGGTTGCGCTTCACAAGATCGCGCAGGCGCGCCAGTCGCGCATCGGCCAAACGCGCAGCCGGGCCACCAAGCGACTGAGCCTCGCCGAGCGTCCGGTCGAAGGTCCCGGAAATCCCGGGCATGGGAAGGGCCGGAGACGGCAAGGGACCTGGGAGGAGCTGGGCGGACGCCGGCGCCCCGCATATCAAAGAAAGCGCCAGCGCAAACGCGATGCGCACGCCGAGTGGCCGCCCAGTCCCTGGCTTCAGAACCTTGGGATCATCCATGTCGTTCATCGGACGATGCGATCTCAACCGTTGAAAATCAAATCGGAGCCGAGGATGAAACGCCGGGACGCAGACGTTTCATCCTCGAGCACAGGGCCAGGGCTTGGACAGGTTTGAGACTGAACTGGTTGAGCTGTTGCCGCGACTTCGTCGGTTCGGACGCGCGATCGCGCGCGACATTCACGACGCCGATGACCTGGTCCAGATCGCGGTCGAACGCGCCCTCGGCCGCCGCGCGTCATGGCGAACCGGCACGAGGCTGGACAGCTGGATGTTTACGATCATGAGGAACGCCTGGACGGACGAGGTGAGAATGAGAGGGCGGCGGGGCCGGGTCGTTGAGGCCGATACGGGCCGCGCCGCCAAGGTCGCCGATCCCGCCCAGGCGTCCATAGAAACCAGACTCACAGCCCGCGCAGCCGAGCGGGCGCTCGAGGCGCTGCCGGAGGAGCAACGCATGCCCGTGGCGTTAGTCCTGATCGAGGGTTTGTCCTACCGCGAAGCCGCCGAGGTGCTGGGCATTCCCGAGGGCACCTTGACCAGTCGCCTTTCGCGCGGACGAGCGGAACTGGCCGCCACTCTGCTGGAGGGAGGGGGCGTATGAGCATCTCGGATCAAGACCTGATGGCCTATGTCGACGGCGAATGCGACACCGCCGCTTGTGCGGCGGTCGAGGCGGCGGCGGCCGTGGATCCGGAAATCGCCGCGCGGATCGAGCGCCAACGGACCCTGCGCCGGATGATCGGCCGCGCCCACGCCGAAGTGGTGGACGAGGCCGTGCCCGAGAGGCTGTTGGCCGCCGCGCGCGGAGGGCCCGCGCGGGTGATAGATTTGGCTGTCGCCCGCGCCAAACGCAGCGGTCCACGGGCATGGGCCATGGTGGGCGGCATGGCGGCCTGTCTCGCGGCCGGATTGATCGTCGGACAGGCGCTGAACCTCGGCGGCGAGCCGCTGCTCGTCGCGGCGCCCGCCGGCGGCCTGAGCGCCCGAGGCGGCCTCGAACGCGTGCTCACCGATCAGCTCGCGACCCGCCAGACCGGCCAGGCCGTCCAGATCGGAATCAGCTTCCGGTCCACCGACGGTCGCTACTGCCGCACGTTTCGGATCAGGCAGAGACAAGATCTGGCGGGCCTAGCCTGCCGTGAGCCGAAAGCCTGGGTGGTGCGCGTCGTCACAGCCACCCCTGGCCCGCGGGAGGCCACTGGGATGTATTCGGTGGCCTCTTCGCCCCTCCCCGCCCCCGTAGCCGAGATGGTTGATCAGATGATCGCCGGCCAGCCTCTCGACGCCGCCGGCGAGTCGACGGCCAGGGCGAAGGGCTGGCGCTAGCGGGCGCTCGTCGCGGCGAGGTTACGGCCCTTGACGCGAATGGCCGTGCGGCGCGATCCCGTCCAGCCAGGCGATCAGGTCGCCTTCGACCTCCTCGCGGCAGGTCTCGTTGAACATTTCGTGGCGGCCGCCGGGGTAGACGCGATGGGTCACCGGGCCGAGCCCCGCGCCTTCATAGGATTCGACCAGGGCCCGGGCGAATGCCTGCCCCGGTCCGACCACCGGATCGACTTCGCCGGAAATGACCAGAATCGGAAACTTGCCGCGCAACCGGTAAAGGCGCGGATCGGTCCTGGCCGCGGCCCCGAGCGTGAACAGAGAGGCCATAGAGCCCGGGTCGGCCTCGAAACCGCACAGCGGGTCGGCGATATAGGCATCGACCTCGGCCTCGTCGCGCGAGAGCCAATCGAAGGGCGTGCGGGCCGGCTCGAAGTCGGCGTTGAGCGCCGCCAGCCCTGCCGGCCGCCCGGCCAGGCTGGCCACCAGCAGAACCTGCGCCGCGGTGCCCGACAGCACCAGGCCGGCCAACCCCTCGCCGTGATCGAGAATATACAGCTGAGCCGCGAACGAGCCCATGCTGTGGCCGAGTAGGACCAGAGGAACGCCCGGGACCTCACGCCGGGCCACAGCGCTGAGCGTTGCCATGTCGTCGACCACCGACTGGAAACCGCCACATCCGAAATGGCCAAGCCCGTGGACCTCGGCCGACGCCCCGTGGCCGCGGTGATCGGCGCCATAGACCGCCCAGCCGGCCGCCGTGAGACGATCGGTCAGGCGGCCATAGCGGGCGAAATGCTCCGCCAGGCCGTGGGCGATCTGGACCACGCCCCGGGCTGGCCCGGCCGGCAGCGAGCGATAAGCGGCGATCGCCGCGCCGTCGCCGGCGCTCAAGGTGAAGCGGGCGATTTCCTGGGCCATGACGTCCTTCTCCGCCGGGGTTTGCGCATATGATGGCTTGAGCGCGACTGTCACCCAAGGAATAGCGATGTATGACCTTTTGTCCGGCCTGCGCGTGGTCGAAGCGTCGGCCTTCGTCGCCGGGCCCTCGTGCTCCCTCTACCTGGCCCAGTTCGGAGCCGAGGTCATCCGCGTCGACCAGATCGGCGGCGGGCCGGATTTCCGCCGCTGGCCGCTGGATCCCCAGAGTGGCGCCAGCCTCTATTGGGAGGGCCTGAACAAGGCCAAAAAATCGGTGGCCCTGGATCTCTCGAGGCCGGAGGGGCGGGACCTGGCCGCGCGCATCGCCACCGCGCCAGGCCCGAACGCCGGGCTGATGGTCACCAACTATCCCGTAGAAGGCTTCCTCTCCTACGCCCGCCTGAGCGCCCTTCGTCAAGACTTGATCTGTGTGCGGATCATGGGCTGGCCAGACGGGCGCCCGGCCGTGGATTACACCGTCAACGCCGCCGTCGGGGTGCCGGCCATGACCGGCCCCGAGGACGATCCGCGCCCGGTCAATCAT
>DASXMK010000112.1:0-11944 GCA_036495705.1 Caulobacteraceae bacterium
TTAGCGACCGTCACGCCGTCCTTGCTGATGCGCGGCGCGCCGAACGATTTGTCGAGAACGACGTTGCGGCCCTTGGGGCCCAAGGTCACCTTGACGGCGTTGGCGAGGATGTTGACGCCGCGCAGCATCCTGTCGCGCGCGTCGGTGGAGAAATGAACTTCTTTGGCGGCCATGATGGAGGCTCTCTTTCGCGGTTGCGGTTGTTAGGAACGGGCTCTGGCGCTCAGTCCAGAACACCCAGGACGTCGCTCTCCTTCATGATCAGGAGGTCTTCGCCATCGAGCTTGATTTCGCTGCCCGACCATTTGCCGAACAGGATTTTGTCGCCCTTTTTCACATCCAGGGCGTGGATCTTGCCTGTGTCGTCACGGGCGCCCGGGCCCACCGCGATGACCTTGCCTTCCTGAGGCTTTTCCTTGGCCGTGTCGGGGATGATGATCCCGCCTTTGGTCTTTTCTTCTTCCTCGATCCTGCGGACGAGGACGCGGTCGCCGAGCGGACGAAACGCCATGGGTATTTTCTCCGTGAGTGACATGCGTTTGAATTTTCTCGCGGTTCAGGCGTGCAGCCACGATTGGCAGCCAGCACCCCTGAGTGCCAACGCCGGCGAGATAGGCGCCCGCCTCTTGCGAGTCAAGGCGCGGAGGGCGAAATGAGGCCTGTCCGGGCGGGCGGTCTGGCCGGCGACCCCGGTCGCCGGTGGGATGGAGGCGGACGGTAATGAATGTTGAGACTTTTCTGAGGCGCATGTTCCGCGTCGGGGCGATCGCTATCCGCCTGCCGGGCGGCCGGTTGCTGAACCTCGGCGATGGCGGCGCGCCCACGGTGGCGGTCACCTTAAGCGGCGAGACGACCCTGGCGCGAATCGCGACCGCGCCGTCGCTCGGCGTCGGCGAGGCCTATATGGACGGACGCCTAGTCATGGAGCGCGGCGACATCCGCGACCTTCTGGAACTGGCCACCCGCAACCGCGTGGGCGCGCGGCTGTACAAGCGCCCAGGCGCCCTGCGCCGGGCCTGGACCAGCCTAGTGCGCGAAAACAACGCCCGCCAGGACGCGCGCCGCAACGTAAGACACCATTACGACCTGTCGGTGGAGCTGTACCGCACCTTCCTCGACAGCGACCTCCAGTACTCCTGCGCCTATTTCGAGCGCGACAACATGACCCTGGAGGAGGCGCAGGCGGCCAAGAAACGGCATATCGCCGCCAAGCTCGCCCTGGCGCCCGGGCAGAAGGTGCTGGACATCGGCTGCGGCTGGGGCGGGCTCGCCCTGACCCTAGCCGAGGCGGCGGACGTCAGCGTGCGCGGCGTCACCCTGTCGGACGAACAGCTGACCACGGCCCGCACCCGCGCCGCGGCCCGGGGACTGGGTGACAAGGTCTCGTTCTCCCTCACCGACTATCGCGATATCGACGGACGCTTCGACCGCATCGTCTCGGTGGGCATGTTCGAACACGTCGGCCGTCCAAACTATCAGGCGTTCTTCGACACCGTCGCCGAGCGATTGACCGACGATGGCGTGGCCCTGATCCATTCCATCGGCCGCTCGAGCGGACCCAGCACCACCGACCGTTTCACCGCCAAGTACATCTTCCCGGGCGGCTACATCCCGGCCTTGTCGGAGGTGCTGCCGGTGGCGGAACGGGCCGGCCTGTGGGTCACCGACATCGAGGTCCTGCGGCTGCACTACGCCAAGACCCTGCAGAGCTGGTACGAGCGCTTTCAGGACAACCGGGCGGAGATGGCGGCGCTGTACGACGAGCGTTTTTGCCGAATGTGGGAATTCTATCTCGCCGGAGCCGAGATGGGCTTCCGCTATGGCGACCACATGAACTTCCAGATCCAACTCACCAAGAGCGTCGACGCCCTGCCCCTCACCCGCGGCTACATCGACCTTGCCGAGCAGGCTCTGGCGACGCGCGAGCGCACGCCGGCGCGGCCGCTTAGCATCGTGCGAAACACACCTCTCCCTTAAGGAAAAGGCGCGCCAAACCGAGTCAGCGCGATCCGACCGGCAGCAGTTCGGCCTGTTTCTCCGCTCGGATCTTGGCGTGCAGATCGCCGTACTTGGCGAACTCCATGCGAGCGATGGTGCGGTTGTGGACCTCGTCCGGGCCGTCGGCCAGGCGCAGGGTGCGCTGGCTGGCGTAGGCGCGGGCCAGGCCGAAGTCGGAGGTGACACCGCCGCCGCCGTGGGCCTGGATGGCGTCGTCGATGATGCGCAAGGCCATATTCGGGGCCGACACCTTGATCATCGAGATTTCCAACCGGGCGGTCTTGTTGCCGGCCTTGTCCATCATGTCGGCGGCCTTGAGGCACAACAGGCGGTTCATCTCGATGTCGGTCCGGGCGGCGGCGACACGCTGCTCCCACACCGAATGCTCGGAGACATATTTGCCGAAGGCTTTGCGGCTCATCAGCCGTTTGCACATTTTCTCCAGGGCTACCTCGGCCGTGCCAATGGTGCGCATGCAGTGGTGGATGCGGCCTGGGCCCAGCCGCGCCTGAGAGATCTCGAAGCCCCGGCCCTCGCCAAGGACCAGGTTCTCGGCCGGGACGCGGACGTTCTCCAGCAGCACCTCGCCGTGGCCATGCGGGGCGTCGTCATAGCCGAACACCGGCAGCATACGCAGGGTCTTCACCCCGGGTGCATCGAGGGGCACCAGGATCTGCGACTGCTGCTGGTGCGGCGAGGCGTTGGGGTTGGTCTTGCCCATGACGATGGCGACCTTGCAGCGCGGATCGCCGACGCCCGAGGACCACCATTTCAGGCCGTTGATGACGTACTCATCGCCATCGCGCTCCATGCGTGTCTCGATATTGGTGGCGTCCGAAGAAGCGACCCGGGGCTCGGTCATCAGGAAGGCCGAGCGTATCTCGCCGTTCATCAGCGGCCGAAGCCAGCGCTCCTTCTGTTCGAGGGTGCCGAAGCGGTTCAGCACCTCCATGTTGCCGGTGTCGGGGGCCGAGCAGTTGAACACTTCGGACGCAAAGCTGACCCGCCCGAACATCTCGCAGATCGGGGCGTATTCGAGATTGGTCAGCTGAATGCCTTCAAAGGCGAAGGTATCGTCCACATGCGCCACGCCCGAATGCGGCGGCATGAACATGTTCCACAGGCCGGTCTTGCGCGCCTTGACCTTCAGGTCCTCGACGATGGGGATGACCTTCCAGCGCTCGCCGGCGTGGGCCTGCTCCTCATAGATCGGCACGGCCGGATAGATGTGCTCGTCCATGAAGTCGGAGACACGGCGCATCAGCTCCTTCTGGCGGGGGGAATAGTCGAAATCCATGGCCTCGTCCTCCGGTTCAAACGCTTGTTTGAAACCTATGACATGACCTTACGGCGCCCGCAAGCGAGGATCAGGCCGTCACGCGCTCCTCGGGAAAGAAAACCTCTTCGGTGTGGCTGGCGATGTCCTCCGCGCTCCAGCCCGGGAACGGCGTGAAACCCTTGGCGGCCGTGATCCGCAGCTCGCGCATGCCGCGCGCCGAGGCCCCAAGCATGATCCCGGTGCGGTCTCCGGAGAGGTCGCTGACCATGTACAGCACCGCGGGGGCGATGGCGTCTGGCAGGCTCAGCGGATCGGGTTCGCGATCGCGACGCCCGGGAAGGTCGGAGGTCATGCGGGTATAGGCCCCCGGCGCCAGGCCCCAGACGCGGATGCCGTACTTGCGGCCCTCGATCGAGAGCACCCGCATCAGGCCGTAGAGGCCGGCCTTGGCGGCGCCATAGTTGGCCTGACCGAAATTGCCGATCAGGCCCGAGGTTGAGGAGGTGAGGACGATGACGCCCTTTACGGCATTGTCCTTCATCCACCGCCAGACCGGTTGGGTGACGCAATAGGCGCCCCTCAGGTGGACTTTGACCACCGCGTCCCAGTCGTCCTCGGAGACGTTGGCGAAGGTCCTGTCGCGCAGGATGCCGGCGTTGCTGACCAGGATGTCGACGCGGCCGAACGCGTCGAGGGCGGATTTCAGGATGTTCTCGCCACCCTGCAGGGTGGAGACATCATCGCCATTGGCGACCGCGCGGCCACCGGCGGCGATGATGGCGTCCGCCACTTGTTGGGCCGGGCCGGCGCTGGCCCCGGTGCCATCGCGGGCGCCGCCGAGGTCGTTGACCACCACGGCCGCGCCTTCCTTGGCGAACAGCTTGCAATAGGCTTCGCCGAGGCCATTGGCCCCGCCGGTAACGATAGCCACCTTGCCGTCGAGCAGTCCCATGGCTTCCTCCTTGGGATTTTTCCCTACCTTCGGACTGCGATCCGGTCGGCGCAAGACCGTCGGCCAGCAACCCGCGCGGGATTACCGCCTCTTCTGAAAGAACCCGCGCAGCAGAGCGGCGCTCTCCTCGGCCAGAACCCCGCCGGTCACCTGCGGCCGCCAGTGGCAGGTCTTGTGTGCGAACACCTTCGCGCCGTGGATCACGCCGCCGCCTTTGGTGTCCTCGGCCCCAAACACCAGCCGGCCAATCCGGGCGTGGCTGATGGCCCCGGCGCACATGGCGCAGGGCTCCAGAGTCACGAACAGTTCAAGTCCGGTCAGACGATAGTTGCCGAGCTTGGCGGCGGCGGCGCGCAAAGCCAGGATCTCGGCGTGGGCCGTGGGGTCGTTGGCGGCGATCGGGGCGTTGGCGGCGCTGGCCACGATCTTACCGCTCGCCGGGTCGAGAATGACCGCGCCCACGGGCGTCTCGCCGGCCCGGGCGGCGTCTTGCGCCAGCGCCAGGGCGATGCGCATGGTCGTGTCGTCATGGTCGGCCATCTCAACAAGCCAAGCGCCCTGGGCCCCGGCGGTCAAGACGGGGAGCGTGTCGCCAAGGTGCTGGCCCGGGCCGGCGTCGCCTCGCGCCGGGAGATCGAGCGCCTGATCGAGGCCGGCAAGGTGGCGCTGAACGGCGAAGTCCTGACCAGCCCAGCGGTCAAGGTCGGCGCGAACGACATCGTGACCATCGACGGCCAGGCCGTGAGCGCGGCCGAGCCGACGCGGCTCTTCCGCTACCATAAGCCGGCCGGGCTGATGACCACCCACCGCGACCCCAAGGGCCGGGCGACGGTGTTCGGCGCCCTGCCGCCAGGCCTGCCGCGCCTGATTTCCGTCGGCCGCCTCGACCTGACCTCCGAAGGCCTGCTGCTGCTGACCAATGACGGCGGCCTGGCCCGCGCCCTCGAGCTGCCGGCCAGCGGTTGGAAGCGGCGCTATCGGGCCCGCGCCTTCGGCCGCATTGACCAGCCGCGACTGGACCGGCTGAAGGAGGGCCTGACCGTCGAAGGCATTCATTACGGGCCTATCGAGGCCACTCTGGACAAGGTCCGCGAAGGTGAGCGCGGGGCCAATGTGTGGATCACCCTGGTGCTGAGCGAAGGCAAGAACCGCGAGGTGCGCCGCGTCCTCGAGGCCCTGGGACTGAAGGTCAACCGCCTGATCCGCCTGGCCTATGGCCCTTTTGCCCTGGGGACGCTGGCCCCCGGCGCTGTCGAGGAAGTCGGGCCTCGAGTGGTCCGCGAACAGCTGGGCGCGCTCATCGCCCCGGCCAGCCTGCCGGCGGGAGAGCGGCCGCTGTACAAGCCGGCCCCGAGCGAGGTTTCGCCGGCCCGGGCCATCTCCCGGCGCGCGCCCAAGCCGGCCGAACCCGCGGCCCCGAAGCGCAAGACTTACAAGCCCGGCTGGGCCCGCGCCAAACCGCCGCGGCGCAAAGGCTGACGGATCAGGCGGCCGCCAGCACCGAAATCGGCGCGACGTCGGCGAGATCGACCCCGGCCCACCGGCGCAGCGCCGGCAAACGGGCCGCGGCTTCGGCAATGGCCACATAGCCGGCCACCAGCACGACATCGCCCAGCAAAACTCCAGCCGGGAGCCCGTCGGCGCCGTTGTTGGTGGTGGCCGGGTTCAACGGCTCGATGAACAGAATGAAGAGGATGTTGTTGGCCGCGTGAGCTCCGGTGGCCAACTCGATGCCGCCCAGCCGCAGGGTCATATAGGCGAAGCCAGCCCCCATCAGGGTCCTGGTGAGGAAGGCGTCGGGGCTGAAGTCGAAATGGGCCGCGGCAAAGGCCACGGCAGTGGCGAACACCAACACCCCGGGCGCGCGGTTGAAAGCGGCCAGCTGGCGCAGCAGCCAGCCGCGGAACATCAGTTCTTCGGCCGCCGCCGAGGGGATCAGCAACAGGGCCGCCAGGACATAGACGAGCCGGCCGGCCAAGCTCGAGGCAATGTCGAGGATCGGCGCCGGCGGGGCGGCGCCGGCGCTCACCCGGCTGGCGATGACCAGCGGGGCCATGGTGACCACACTGAGGCCGAGGCCCACCGCCACCAGGCGCCAGCGGATGCGCCGGGCCGCCGTCACATAATGCTGGAACGGTCGGCTGGTGATGGTGGCGGCCAGGGCGACGAAGGCCAGGGGGAAAGCGCCGTCGGTGGCGGTGGATTCCACCAGGCGCAGCACGGTGATGGAAAGATCGTGGGCGTCGGCGTCCTTGAACATCAGGGCCACCTTGCCCAGACCCAGAAGGCCCTCGCGGCCGAGGCCGACCAGAAAGGTGTAGGGCACCAGCACCAGGATCCAGCAGGCGACGCTGGCCACCAGACCCACGCAGGCCCCGCCGATCACTGTCGCGGCGATGCGCGCCGGGTCGCGGTCGCGCGCGGTGATGTCGGCCAGAAAGGCCGATCGCCTCAGCCCTCCCCACACCCCTGCGCCGCCCATCGGACTCCCTTTCAACCGTTTATGTTCATCCGCTAAACGGTCGAAAAACCAAAGGCCCTTCCCATGCGAATCGTGGCCGGCGCCTATCGCGGACGCACCCTTGTGGCGCCAAAGGGACACTCCACGCGGCCGACGTCGGACCGCGCCCGCCAGTCACTGTTCAATGTCCTCGAATACGCCTCGTGGAGTCGGCCTGTGGCCGGCTTGCGGGTGCTCGACGGTTTCGCCGGCTCCGGAGCGCTCGGCCTGGAGGCGCTCTCCCGCGGGGCGATATTCTGCCTGTTCGCAGATCGCGACCTGGCCGCCCGGACCGTCATCGCCGCCAATCTCGCCGCGCTCGGTTGCAGAGAGCGCGGCCGCCTGGCCGGGTTCGACATGACCCGCCTGCCGCCACGCGGCGTCGAAGCCCCGTTCGACCTGGTGTTCCTGGACCCGCCCTACCGCTCAGGCCTGGCCGAAGCGGCCCTCGTCAGCCTGGAGGACGGCGGCTGGCTTTCCCCCGGGGCCTTGGCTGTGGTCGAACGCGGCGCCGGTGAAGAGCCACTCGTGGCGTCGGGCTACACCTCCCTGGACGAACGCGCCTGGGGCAAGGCCCACGTGAGCTTTCTTGGCTTCACCTGAACGCGCTGGTCGGGAATCACGGAATGAGCAGGCTGGCTCCCACGGTCGCCCGGCTCTCCAGGGCCTCATGGGCGGCGCGGGCGTCCTTCAGTGGGAAGGTCTGGCCGATGTCGATTTTGACCTTGCCTGATTCCAGCATGGCGAATAGCGCCCCGGCGCTCATCTCCAGGTCCTCGCGGCTGGCCGTGTAGTCGAACAAGGTGGGCCGGGTGAAGAACAGCGATCCACGCTGCATCAGGATGAGCGGGTTGATCGCGGTGACGGCACCCGAGGCGTTGCCAAAACTGACCAACGTCCCCCGTCGGGCCAAAGCGCCCAAGGAGGCCTCGAAAGTGTCCTTGCCAACCGAATCGTAAACCACCGCGACGCCCTCGCCGCCGGTCAGCGCCCGCACGCGTTCGGCCACGTCTTCGCGGCGGTACAAAATGACCTCGTCGCATCCATAGGATGAGGCGATCGCGGCCTTTCCTCCGGATCCGACCGTCCCGATCACGTGGGCCCCGATCGACTTGGCCCACTGGATGAGGATCGTCCCGACCCCGCCGGCCGCGGCGTGGACCAGGATCGACTGCCCGGCTTGCAGCGGAAAGCAGCGGCGCAGGAGATATTCCACCGTCATGCCCTTAAGCAGGGCAGCGGCGGCGATCCGCGTCGAAACGGCGGCCGGGAGCTTGATCGCGCGGGTGGCCGGAATGGCGTGGACCTCGCAATAGGCGCCGGTGACGCCGGCATAAGCGACGGCGTCGCCGACCTTGAAACCATCCACCCCTTCGCCGACCGCCTCGACTTTGCCGGCCGCCTCCGTGCCCAGCACGGCCGGGAACCGGATGGGGTACAATCCGGAACGCTGATAGGTGTCGATGAAATTGAGGCCGACGGCTTCGTGCCGCACAAGGATCTGTTCAGGGCCGGCGGTCGGCTTGGGGATATCGACGACCTCGAGGACCTCAGGTCCTCCCGCCTCGCGAGCGCGCACAGCAAGCATCGCTTTCCCTCCTGGCCTGGCGACCTCCACAAGCACAATCCGCCAGGTGGTGAAAGGTCGCCTTCCCTTCCGTCGGAGCCGGTTTGGCGGTAAGGCGCGCGCATGGGCGCCTGGGGAATCGGACTCTATTCCAGCGATTTCGCCCTAGACCTGCGCGGCACGATCAAAGCCGTGGCCAGGCTGCCGCTTGCACCCGACACCCTGCTGGAACACATCTGCGCAGCCGAAGCCCAGAGCGCGACGAATCCGGACGATTCCGACCATGGCCGAGCTCGCCAGACCACACCTGTGGGTCGCCAGGCGGCCAGGCTCATTGACCCCGCGCCACGCCGCCAACATGCAATTGAAATCCCTGGGAAAGATCGGCCTCGACCGGGACCGGTTGAGCCATTTCGCGCCGCCGGTCAGCGGCGTCTACAGCGCGGTGAACGATATTTCGATCTGCGACGGTCTGGATGTCGGAGGTCCCCGGGGCCGGGCCGCTTTCGCCCCGCGCATCCACGCCCTCGACGACATCGCCGATGGCTCCTCGGCGGCGTCGCCGAAGCCATCCGATGGCCCCTCGCTCTCTGGTCGCTGGCCGGGCCAGTACCGCTACCAGACCGACAAGCGCCCGCCAGTCGCCTTCACCGCCCTCCTCGACGACGACGAGGGCCGGCTAAGCGGCGAGATCACCGAGGCCGTGGTCCAGTCTGACGGTCCGGCGCTGACCCGCACCGCCAGCATCGTCGGACGGCGCCTCGGCTGGCTGGTGAAGTTCGCCAAGCATTACGAAGGCCGGAGCGTCGACTACCAGGGCGAGATCGACGAGGCGGCGAAGACCATCACCGGCGTCTGGAGCATCCCCGGCCGAGTCTCGGGTCGTTTCGAAATGGCGCGGGACGACGGATAGGCGCTTAGCGGCGCCCGAACAGCCGCTCGATGTCGGCCAGTTTCAGTTCGACATAGGTCGGGCGGCCGTGGTTGCACTGGCCGGAGTGCGGCGTGGCCTCCATCTGGCGCAGCAAGGCGTTCATCTCGGCGGCGTTGAGGCGCCGGCCGGCGCGCACCGAGCCGTGGCAAGCCATGGTCGAGGCCACCTCGGCCAGGCGCTCGGCCAGGGCCAGGGCGGCGCCATGTTCAGCCAGATCGTCGGCGATGTCGCGCACCAGGCCAGCGGCGTCGGTCTCGCCCAAGAGGGCCGGCGTTTCGCGCACCAATACCGCGCCGGGGCCGAACGGCTCAACGACGAGGCCCAGCGCCGCCAGCTCCTCGGTCCGCGCCGCGACCCGCTCGGCCTCGGCCGGATCCAGCTCCACCACCTCGGGGAGCAATAGGACCTGGCGGGCGACGCCGCCAGCGGCCAGTTGCGCTTTCAGGCTCTCATACACCAGGCGCTCATGGGCGGCGTGCTGATCGACGATGACGACCCCGTCCGAAGTTTGGGCCAGGATATAGGTTTCGTGCACCTGGGCCCGGGCCGCGCCCAGAGGGAACCCGTCGGCGACTTGTTCCTCGGCCTCGACCTTAGCGGTCGGGTGGGCGAACAGCGGCGGTTCCGGCGCTGACATGCCAGGAGATGGCGTCCAGCCGCCTGACCGCCAGGCCGAGAAGCCGGCCGCGGATGGGCCGGGGCTGAACGCCGGCCGGAAGCTGCCAAGCGCCTGACCGGCCACGGTGGTCGAGGCCCGATGGCCGGCTCCAGCCAGGGCGTGCCGAAGCCCGCCGATGATCAGACCGCGCACCCCGCCCGGATCGCGAAATCGGACCTCGGCCTTGGCCGGATGGACGTTGACGTCGACCTGCGTCGCCTCGAGGGTCAGGTAGAGGGCCGCCGCCGGATGGCGATCGCGGGCGAGAAAATCGGCATAGGCGGCGCGCAGGGCCCCTTGAAGCAGGCGGTCACGCACCGGCCGGCCGTTGACGAACAGATACTGATGGGCGGCGTTGCCACGGTTGTAGGTCGGAAGACCGGCAAAGCCGAAAAGCCGCACGCCGTCGCGCTCATGATCGAGGCCGAGGGCATTGGCGGCGAAATCCCGCCCAAGGATCGCCGACAGTCGCGTCAGGCGCCCGGCCTCATCCGCCGCCTCGGACTCCAGCCTCAGGGTTCTGCGACCGTCGAGATCGAGGCTGAAGGCGACGCCGGGATTGGCCATGGCCGCGCGCCTGACTTCTTCGGCGATGGCCAGGGATTCCGAGCGCTCGGACTTCATGAACTTCAGCCTGGCCGGGGTGGCGTAGAACAGGTCACGGACCTCGATCCGGGCGCCATGCGGCCCCGGAAAGGCCGCCGGGCTTACTTCGCCAAGCGCCCCGCCATCGACCCTGATGGCGAAGGCGTCCGCCCCGGCCACGCGCGCGGCGATGGTGAGCCGGGCCACCGAGCCGATCGAAGGCAGGGCCTCGCCGCGGAAACCCAGGGTGGCGATACGCAGCAGGTCGAAGACGCCATCCTCGCCCGGCGCGAGTTTGGAGGTGGCGTGGCGTTCCAGGGCCAGGGGCAGGTCGCCGGCGGAGAGCCCGCAGCCATCGTCGGCCACCAGGATGCGCGAGAGGCCGCCGCCGTCGGCCTGGACCTCGATCCGGCCGGCCCCGGCGTCGAGGGCGTTTTCGATCAGCTCCTTGACCGCGCTCGCCGGCCGCTCGACCACCTCGCCGGCGGCGATGCGATTGACGAGTTCGGGAGGCAGGCGCCGGATGGCCATGTCGGCACTATAGGCGCGATTCCGGTTGGACGCTCACCCCCTCCACCCCTTCGGGGTCCCCCTCCCCCAGCCATCAGGAGGAGAGCGCCAGCGCCTCTCTCCCCCCGTTGGGGGGAGCCCCGGCGAAGCCGGGAGGGGGGCCACGGCTACTCTTCCGGCGCGGCCTGGTCCCGGGCCGAGAGGGCGCGTTCGGCGATGCGCGCCGACTTGCCGCGGCGATCGCGCAGATAATACAGCTTGGCCCGGCGCACGGCGCCGCGGCGCTTGACCTCGATGGATTCGATCATTGGCGAGAGCACCGGGAACACCCGTTCGACGCCTTCGCCGAAGCTGATCTTGCGCACGGTGAAGCTTTCCTGCAGCCCGTGACCGGAGCGGGCGATGCACACCCCCTCATAGGCCTGGACGCGCTCGCGCTCGCCTTCCTTGATGCGCACGTTCACCCTGACGGTGTCGCCCGGCTGGAAGGGCGGGATCTTCTTGCCGGCGGCGACCCTCGCGGCTTCGGCCTGTTCCAGTTCCTCGATCACGTTCATGTCCAAGTCCTTCTATGGTCCGGGCTTGACCTTGCCCTTTGGCTGTTGATTGGCGGGACGCGCCGCCCACAAGTCCGGGCGCCGCTCCCGCGTGACTTCTTCCCTCTGCTCCCGCCGCCACCGGGCCACCTCGCCATGGTGGCCGGAGAGCAGGACCTCGGGGATATCGCGGCCTTCGAACGTGCGGGGACGGGTGAACTGGGGATGCTCCAGCAGACCGTCCTCGAAGCTCTCCTCCTCAAGGCTGGCGCTCTCGCCCAGAACCCCGGGCAGAAGACGCACGCAGGCCTCGACGAGCACCAGAGCCGCCGCCTCGCCGCCGGCGAGAACCGCGTCTCCGACCGCGATCTCCTCGAACCCGCGGGCGTCGAGCACCCGCTGATCCACCCCTTCGAACCGGCCGC
>DASXMK010000113.1:0-14767 GCA_036495705.1 Caulobacteraceae bacterium
CACCAGCACCACCACCGTGCGCGTGGGCTGGGTGATGAGGCTCTCGCAGTACTCAAGCGCCTGGCCGATGTCGGTGCCACCGCCCAGCTGCACCGACATCAACACGTCCACCGGGTCAGCCGCCTTGCTCGACAGATCCACCACCGAAGTGTCAAACACCACCAGCTTCAGGCTGACGCTGGGCACGGCCACCAGGACCGCCGCCATCAGCGCGGCGCCCGCCAAACCCGCCAAAATCAGGGCTCTCATCGGGTGAGCCACTAGAAGGAACCGCCCGCCCATGTCGAGGTTTGAATGGCAGGAGGGCGACACGGCCGCTGCCGGCCGCCGCTCGAAGGCGGAACGTTCGGCCGCAGCGCGCAAGGCGACGCCCACAAGGGCAACGTCGAGCACCACGCCGCGCGCTGATGTCCGCCCGCCCGTCCCCGCACTGTGGGGGCGAGCGAAACGGTCAGATTATTTCGGAAAGTCGACGGCGGTCCAGAAGTCGTCGGAAACGAACGTCCGATACTTGTCGAAACCGGCGATCGTCGCGTCGGACTTCTCCTTGGGCATCATGGCCAGCCCTTCCTTGCGCATGGCCATGTCGCGCTCCTTGTTGGGCTCCAGGTTGGCCAGGCTCGGATAGTGGGTAATGAAGGCCACATTGGCCCCAGCCCCGCCGTTCAGCTTCACCACCACCTGATAGCTGTCGATGATCCCGTGGCGCTTGGCTAGTTCCTGCCCGGCGACCCATTCGTGACGGATGGCGCTCAGATAGTCGTCGATGTGGTTGGGATCGACCTTGATCATCTGCACCTCGGTCACGCCGGTGCGCGGCGTATAGTCGACATACGGCTCGGCCGTCGCCGCCGCCGCCAAGCTCAGTCCCGCGCTCAGAGCAAGCGCACCCATCATGAGTTTCATCTGTTTCCCCTCTGCATCGCTGGGCGAGAGCAAAACGCCAAACCGCTCGGCGACGGCGAAACCTTTACACATGCAGCGAGCTTCACAACAAGGCGCCGGCCGCGCCGATGATGCTAAGAGGCGCGTCGCGGATCAGTGATTGGGAGGCAAGCGGCGGATGCGGGTGCTGGTGACCGGAGGGGCGGGCTACATCGGCAGCCATGCCTGCAAGGCCCTGGCCGCCGCCGGGCACGAACCGATCGTCTACGACAACTTTATCGGCGGCCAGCGTTGGGCGGTGCGCTATGGCCCGCTGGAAGAGGGCGACGTGGCCGACCCCGGCCGCCTCGCCGAAGTCATGGCCAAGGTGAAGCCCGAGGCGGTGATGCACTTCGCCGCCCTGATCAGTGTCGGCCAGTCGGTCGAGGAGCCCGAGCTTTACTACCGCACCAATGTGGCCGGGGCGGTCAATGTGCTGGCCGCCGTCCGCGCCGCCGGCGTTCCCCGACTGGTGTTCTCCAGCACCGGCACGGTGCACGGTGAGCCGCCGCGGCTGCCGATCACTGAAGACATGCCCCTGGCTCCGGTCAGCCCCTACGGCCGTTCCAAGGTGATGGTCGAACTAATGCTTCAGGACTGCGCCGCCGCCACCGACCTTTCCGGCGCGGTCCTGCGTTATTTCAACGCCGCGGGGGCCGATCCGGACGGCGAGCTCGGCGAGGCGCACGATCCGGAGACCCACCTCATCCCGCTGCTGCTGGCGGCGGCCAGGGACGGCGCCCCGTTCACCATCAATGGCGACGACTACGCCACCCCCGACGGGACCTGCATCCGCGACTACATCCATGTCAGCGATCTCGCCCACGCTCACGTCCTGGCTCTGGACGCCCTGGCGGGGCGGACCGGGGTGCGGGCCTGGAACCTTGGCGTCGGCCGCGGCCTCAGCGTCAAGGAGATCATCGTCGCCGCCCGCGAGGTGACCGGCATGCCGATCGAGGTGCGTATGGGCCCGCGCCGGCCAGGCGATCCGCCCGAGCTTTACGCCGATCCGTCTCGCGCCCGGTCCGAGCTCGGCTTCCAACCCGTTCATTCGGACGTGCGGACCATCGTCGAAACCGCCTGGCGGTGGCTGATCGATCCGCCGGCGCACGCGAGACCGGCGGGGTGATGGCGAGGTCCGAACTGCGCACGGAGCGTGACCGGCTCAAGGCCTGGCTTGTCGAGCGCGCCTTTCCCTTGTGGTGGGATCCGGGCGCGGACCTCGCCGGCGGCGGCTTCCACGACCGCATGGACGCGGTCGGGTGTCCAATCGCTGGGCCCAAGCGCGCCCGGGTCCAGGCGCGCCAAGTGTTCTGCTACGGGCTGGCGGCGGATCTTGGCTGGCTCGGGCCCTGGCGGGAGGCCATGGATCACGGCCGCGTGGTGCTGGAAGCTCGCTTCCGGCGGCCGGACGGGCTCTACCGCAACCGTATTGATCCGCCCGACGATACCGTTGACCTCTATGACCAGGCGTTCGTGCTGCTGGCCGACGCCTGCCTGGCGGCCCGAGGGGATGCCGATGCGCCGGCGCGCGCGCGGGCCCTGTTATCTCGACTGCCGATCGAGCCGGCCGGCGGCTTCGCCGGATTCAACGGCGAGGCCCTCGACGCCAATCCCAATATGCACCTGTTCGAGGCGTTCCTGGCCTGGACCGCCGTCACCGGCGACGGCCCCTGGCGCGAGGCGGCAAAGGGTCAGGCGCGTCTGGCCATGACCCGCCTCATCGACTTCGAAACCGGCGCGCTCTCCGAACTCTTCGGGCCGCAATGGACGCCGCCGCCAGCGCCGGAGCGCCAGGTCTGGCCAGGCCATCAGTTCGAATGGGCTTGGCTGCTGATGCGCTGGAGCCTGATGTCCGGCGACGCGCCCGCGTTGTCGGCGGCCTTGCGCCTGATCGAGCTTGGCGAGCGCGCCGGTGTCGACCCGGAGCGCAACGTGGCCATCAACGCCCTCGACGGGAACCTGGGGCCCATCGACGCCACGACGCGTCTGTGGCCGCAGACCGAGCGTCTGCGCGCCCACCTGCTGGCCGGGGCCCTGACCGGAGACGAAACCTGCTGGGATGCGGCTTTGAAGGCCGCCGACGGGCTTGGCCTGTTCCTGGATGTGCCGACGCCCGGCCTGTGGCGCGACAGCCTGGAAAGCGGCGATCTGACCGCCGCGGCCAGCTCGCTCTATCACATCGTCGGAGCCATCCGGGAACTCGACCAGGTGGTCGAAGGCAGGGTCTAGGCGATCCCGGCGCGCAGAAAGTCGTGCATGTGCACAGCGCCGGTCAGCCGGCCGTTTTCACAGGCGAACAGCAACTGGATGGGATGCGGCCGCTCGTTCATCAGGCGCAAAGCCTCGGTGGCCAGCACGCGTGGTTCGACGAACACCGGCGAGCGGGTCATGTGCTCGGCCACCGGACCGGAGAGGTCGGCCGCCGGCAGGGCGCGGCGCAGGTCGCCGTCGGTGAACACGCCCACCAGATTGGCTTCGCCATCGACCACGGCCACGCCGCCGAAGCGCTTGCGGGTCATTTCGACGATGGCCTCGGAAAGGCTGACCCCGATCTCGACGATCGGCACGTCGGCCCCCCGGGCCATGATGTCGCCCACGGTCACCAGCTGGGCGCCGAGGCGCCCGCCGGGGTGGAAGGTGCGGAAATCGGCGGCGGAGAAGCCGCGCGCCTCCAGCAGGGCCACGGCCAGGGCGTCGCCGAGCGCCATCTGCATGGTCGTCGAGGTGGTCGGAGCGCGGGTGTTCTGGCACGCCTCCTCGGCCCTGGGCAGGATCAGCGCGATGTCCGCGGCCAGGGCCAAGGCGCTGCGCGGCTCGGAGGTGATGGCCACCAGGGGTACGGCGAAGCGTTTGCAATAGTGGATGACGTCCTTCAGCTCCGGGGTCTCCCCGGAAAGCGAAATGGTCAGCAGCACATCAGAGGGCGCCACCATGCCCAGATCGCCGTGGCTGGCCTCGGCCGGGTGCAGATAGAAGGCCGGGGTGCCGGTGGACGCCAGCGTGGCGGCGATCTTGCGCGCCACATGTCCGCTCTTACCGATGCCGGAGACGACGACGCGCCCTTCGGCGTCCTTGATCAGGGCTACGGCGGCGGCGAACGGCGCCGCCAGGCCATCGCCCAGGGCGTCGACAATGGCTTTGAGGCCGGCGATCTCCGCGGTCACGGTGCGTACGGCCGAGCGGGCGTGTTCGCCGACTTCGACCGGGACGATCTTTGGAGTCGCCGGCAATTGAGGCTACCTTTCGTCCGCGGGCCGACCAATCCTAAAGCGCGGGGCCGCCTGCTGAAAGGTTTGATGAGCAAGGGCGCATGGAAAGCCGCGGTCATCCTCGACCGCGACGGTGTGCTGAACATCGACCACGGTTATGTGGGCGAGATCGACCGACTGGAATGGGTTCCAGGCGCCCAGCGGGCGGTGCGGCGGCTGAATGACCTGCGACTGCTGGTTATCGTCGCCACCAACCAGTCCGGCGTGGCGCGCGGCCTGTTCGATCTGGCGGCCGTGGAGAGGGTCCACGCCCAGATGCGCGCCGACCTGGCGGTGGCCGGGGCGCACATCGACGCCTTCTATGTCTGTCCGTACCTGCCTGAGGCGGCGGTGGCGCAATTCGCTCACCCGGACCACCCGGATCGCAAGCCCAATCCCGGCATGATCCTCAAGGCCCTGAACGACTGGTCGATCGACCCGGCGCGGGCCCTGGTCATCGGCGACAAGGCGCGCGACCTCGAGGCTGGACGACGGGCCGGCGTCGCCGGCGCCCTTTTCCCCGGCGGCGACCTCGACACGTTCGTTCAGACACTCAAATTGCCGCAATGAGCGCCCGTGGAGTGGGGTGGAGGGAAACGTTTCGATACAGCTGTTGTCTCGCTCGCGCCCTTGACGGCCCCTAACCAGCCGGGCGCCATGATCCCGTTCATCGACCTCGCCGCGCAACAGGCGCACATTCGTCCGGCGCTGGACGCCGCCATTGCCAAGGTCCTGGCCCACGGCGCCTATGTCATGGGCCCCGAGGTGCTGGCGTTCGAGACCGCCCTGGCGGCGTTCTGCGGCGGGCGTCTGGCGCTCTCCTGCGCCAACGGCACCGACGCCTTGGCCTTGCCGCTCATGGCCTGGGGGATTGGGCCGGGCGACGCCGTGTTCTGCCCGTCGTTCACCTTCGCCGCCACGCCCGAGGTCGTCCCCTGGACTGGGGCGAGCCCGGTGTTCGTCGATATCCTGCCGCACACCTATAACCTGGATCCCGACCATCTCGAGGCGGCGATCGAAGCCGTGCTGGCTGAAGGTCGTCTCAGGCCCCGGGCGGTGATCGCCGTCGACCTGTTCGGTCATCCGGCCGACTATCCGCGCATCGCCCAAGTCTGCGCCCGCCACGGCCTCAAGCTGATCGCCGACTCGGCCCAGGGCTTTGGCGCGACCTTAGGCGGCGAGCATCCGATCCGCTGGGCGCACGCGGTCTCGACCAGCTTTTTCCCGGCCAAGCCGCTCGGTTGTTACGGCGACGGCGGGGCCGTGATCACCAACGACGAGGCCCTGTGGGACCGGATGGATTCCCTGCGCGTGCACGGCAAGGCTACGGCGGCCGACGGCGCCGCCTCCAGCTCGCCACACGACCCGAAGTACCTCAACGCCCGCATCGGCATGAACTCACGCCTGGACACCCTGCAGGCGGCCATCCTGCTGGAAAAGCTGGCCGTGTTCCCGGCCGAGATCGAGGCCCGCCAACGCGTCGCCGAGCGCTATGGCGCCGGTCTGGACGGGGCGGTGCTGTCCACGCCCCAGGCCTGGGACGCGGTCTCGGTGTGGGCGCAATATGTGATCGAGCACGCCAACCGCGGAGGCCTGGCCGCGCACCTCAAGACCCAGGGGATACCGACGGCGGTCTATTACCCCGTGCCCATGCACCTCCAAGGCCCCTACGCGCATTTCCCGCGCGGACCCGGCGGCCTGCCGGTCTCGGAGGCCAAGGCGGCCACGGTTATCGCCCTGCCCATGCACCCCTACCTGACGCCCGAGGTCCAGGACCGGATCATCGCCGCCATCCGCGGCTTTAACGGCTAGGAAATTCCCGCCACTTCGGGGATGGGGACCTCGGCGAGGCGCGCCTCCGCTGCCGCGACCAAGGCCTGGAAACGTGGATCCTCGCGTATGGGGTCCAGGTCCGGATCGGTCTTTGCGTACGCCAGATGTTCCGGCGAGATGGCCGCAAACGTCGGTCCAAGCAGCTCGATCGCCCCGTCGACGTCGGCTAGGTCATTGGAAAGTGCGCAGGCGAAATTATACCGCATAACAATACTATCTGGCTCCATGAACAAGGCGCGCTTCATCCAGGCTCTGGCCCGTTCAGCCTCTCCGAGAACCGCCAGGGCCCCTGCGCCTGCGGCGATGGCGCCGCAATCGCTCTGGTCACGCTGAAGGGCGCGGTCCGCGCGGTCGAACGTTATCCGTGCAGATCGGATGGCGCCCTCCATATTTCCGAGCGCCCGGTGACAGGCGAGGACCATGGTCGAGGCGGTGAAGTTGCCCTCATCCAAATTGGCCACCTTTTCGAAGCAGGGGATGGCTTCCGCAAACCGCGCTTGGCTGAAACAGAACCGGGCGGCGGCCAGATTCACCCGGTAGGAATCCGGATCAAGCCTTATGGCAAAGTTCATTTCGTCCGCCGCCTCGCTGGATTTCCCAGAGAGCAGGAGGTGGGTGGCCCTCAGAGCGTGAGCCTCAGCTTGATCCGCCTCGAGGGACATGGACCGATCCAAGATCGCCATTATATCAGCCCCGGAGTCACCGAAGAAGAAACGCAGGGACTCCTTGCCCCACGCCATTAGCGTCCAAGCCCTGGCGTAACCGGGGTCGATCTCGGTCGCCTGGCCGCATAGGCGGATCACGGTCTCCATGCGTCTCAGGTTGCCCTGGTGGCCGCGGACATAATAATCCCGCGCCATCAGATAGAGATTATAAGCGTCCACGTTGAGCGTGCCGTGCTGCTCGATGGCCGCTTTCTCCTGCGGCAGGAGCTGGAGCTTGAGCGCCGAGACGATGGTCTCGGCAATTTCGTCCTGCACGGCGAAGATATCGGTCAGATCCCGGTCGTAGCGCTCGGCCCACACGTGGGTGCCGGTGGCCCCTTCGATGAGCTGGGCTGTAATGCGCACGCGCCCTCCGGACTTCCGAACGCTGCCTTCCAGCACGTGGCCGACATCGAGCAGTTGGGCGACCTCAGTCACGTTTACGGACCTTCCCTTGAAGGTGAAGGCGGTGTTGCGCGCCACTACGGCCAAGGCCGCGACCTTGGCGAGATTGGTGATGATGTCTTCGCTGATGCCGTCGCTGAAGTAATCCTGCTCCGAGTCACCGCCCATATTGACGAACGGCAGCACGCAAATGGCGAGTCCCCGCTTCGGCGCCGGCGGGTCGTCGATCCCGACCAACGGGGTGTCGCTAGGCGGCGCGCGGACCAGTTGCGGTGATGGCGTCCAGGCGCCGGCCCGCCAGGCCGAGAGGCCGACCGCCGCGGGTCCAGCACGGAATGCGCGCTCGGAACCTTTTTGCGAATTGCCTGAGGGCGCAGTCGTGGCCTGCGGACCTGCGTCAGCCAGGGCTTGGCGCAGACCGCTGATGATCAGGCCTCGCACCAAGTCGGGGTCGTGAAATCTTACCTCGGCTTTGGCTGGATGAATATTGAAGTCGGCCAGCGTGGGGTCAAGGTGAAGATTGAGTACTGCGGTTGGATGGTGGCCGTGAATAATAAGGTCAACATAGGCGGCCCGAAGCACTCGTTGCAGCAGTTGATCTTCGACTGGTCGTCCATTGACGAACAAATACTGTTGAGCGGCCGTGCCGGTGCTGTATGGCAGCAACGCGACAAAGCCGAAGAGGCGCACGCCGTCACGCTCCTGGTCTAGGGGTCGGGCGTTGGCCGCGAACTCGGTGCCCAGCAGATCGGTCAGCCGCGCCAGACGGCCCGCCTCATTGTCGGTTTCGCCATCGAGGCGCAGAGACCGCCGCCCGTTCAAGTCGAGGCTGAAGGCCACTGTGGGATTGGCCATGGCCGCCTGCCTCACCGCCTCGGCGGCGGCCTGGGACTCGGCGCGCTCCGACTGCATCGATCGGAGCCGCTCCGGGTTCGCATGGAACAGCTTGCGGACCTCGATCCTGGCGCCGTGTGAACCGTGAAATTCCGCCGACTCGACTTCGCCTACCGACCCGGCCTCGACCGTGACGGTGGAAGCCCTCCTTACCCCCACCGGGCGCGAAGACACTTGCAGGCTCGCCACGCGACCGATTTCCGCGAGGGCCTCACCGCGAAACCCGAACGTCGAGATGGACTGCAAGTCGACGTGGCCGCCCGTGTCGGGGGAAAGCCTTGAGGTCGCGTGGCGACCCACCGCGAGCGGCAACTCGTGGGCGGGGATACCGTCGCCATCATCTTCCACCAATATGCGCGTAAGTCCGCCGCCATCGACCTGGATCTCGATGCGGCGCGCGCCGGAATCGAGCGCGTTCTCGATCAGCTCTTTGACGGCGCTCGCCGGCCTCTCGATCACCGGGCCGGCGGCGAGTTGATCAACGATGTCGACCGGAAGCGGCCGGATAGCCATGGCGAGCAATACACTTGATTTCCCGAGAATTAGCTAGGGCCGCTGAAGAGGCGTCCCTGTCCGTGGCCCTCATGTCCGTGGCCGGATCGAACTCATCTGGACGCGTCAGCTGGCGGGTGATCGCGCTGTGGCTCGATCGAGGCTAAGACGCGCTTCAGAAGGGAAATCGTTCATGACCGCCAGCCTTGAAGTCCATCTCATTAAACGGCCGCAGGGCATGCCGGCGGAGGACGACTTCGCCCTGGTCGAGGCCGATCTTCCCGAACCGGCCGAAGGCGAGGCGCTGGTGCGCAACCTCTATATCTCGGTCGATCCCTATATGCGGCCCCGGCTCGCCGGCGCGCAGCCGCTGGGCGTTTCCATGGAGGGAGGGGCGATCGGCCGCGTGGAGGCCTCGCGCGATCCGGCGCTGAAGGAAGGCGACCTTGTTCTCAGCCGGTTCGGTTTTCGCCAGGCGTTCGTCGCCCCGGCCCGGGGCCTTGGCAAGATCGCGCCGGATCCGGCTCTGCCGCTGAGCGTCCATCTGCACGCCCTGGGCGGGACTGGATTCACCGCCTACGGCGGCCTGCTGCACATCGGCCAGCTCAAGGATGGCGAGCAGGTGTTCGTCTCCACGGCCGCCGGGGCAGTCGGCTCGGTGGCCGCCCAGATCGCCAAGATCAGGGGCTGCTTTGTGGTCGGTTCGACCGGTTCCGACGACAAGGTCCGTTGGCTGCTCGACGAGGCCGGCCTCGATGCGGCGATCAACTATCGCGCCCAGCCCATCAGCGAAGCCCTGCGCGCCGCCGCGCCCAAGGGCGTCGATGTCTATTTTAACAATGTCGGCGGCGAGCATCTCGACGCCGCGCTCAGTGTCATGAACCCGCTCGGGCGCATCGCCGTCTGCGGTGCGATCAGCGGCTACAATGCCCCCGGCGCCCGCACCGAGGTGCGCAATCTCTCAGCCATCATCTATGGGCGCATCAACGTTCGCGGGTTCACTGGGGCCGATTTCGGCCACCTGCGCGAGGCGTTTCAATCGGACATGACCGGCTGGCTGAAGGCCGGCAGGATCAAATACCAGGAGACGGTGCGCGAAGGCATCGACGCGGCGCCCGGGGCGCTCATTGGGCTGCTCAAGGGCGAGAATACAGGTAAAATGCTGGTCCGGGTCGGGGAGTAACCTCAGGAGCTGTTCAATCGAAGGGGTTGTGATGTGGCTAGTTATCCCAGGCGCCATCGTGGCTTTCTCACTGGCGCAGGCGGGCTGGGCCGAGACCCTTCCCCCGCCCCATGCGACGGCGGTGACAGTGATTGGTCGCCGTCCCCTTGACCTGTCGCTGACCGGGTCCTGGCGCGGCCGCGCTTATCCACGGGCCTCAGCCATCGAAACCCAGATCGCACCCAGGACGGCCGTCGATCATCGCTTGGGGTCGGACGCGCTGGTCGGGCAGGCCGGCTATCTGTGCGGGATCGGCGGCATCGGGCCGGACGATGACGCGCCGCGCGGCGGTCCGGCTTCGGCGTTCGAACACTTCGGCACCTTCCTGGGGGCCAAGGTCGGCTACGCCTTCAGGTAGGCGGGCCCACAGGCCGCCGGGCGAGCGGCAGGGCGATCAGGGCGGTGAAGGTGAGCGCCGCGACCAGGAGCCAGGCCTCGTTGATGGCGCGGACCAGGGCCAGGGTCTGCACCATCGGCTCCAGCAGCGCCCGCGTCGCCGCATCGACCGGGCCATGCTGGCTGAGGAACAGGTCCTTGGGGATGCCCACCGCCGTGGCCGTGGCCACATCGCCGCTCTGTAGCCGCGCGATGATGGCCCGCGCATGCACCGGGGCGCGGCCGTAGATCACCGTATCGATTAAAGCCAGGCCGATCGCCCCGCCAAGGTTGCGCATCAGGTTGAACAGGGCGCTGCCGTCCGGGACCTCGGTCAGCCGCAGCTCGCCCAGCGCCAGGCGCGTGGGCGGCAGCAGGCAGAACATGACCGCGCAGCCGCGGACGATCTGGGGAACCAGCATCTGGCGGAAATCGGTTTCGGCGGTCTGGTTGGTGCTGAGGGCGAGGCCGAGGCCGAACACGGCGAAACCGGCCGCAGCCAGCAGGCGCGGATCGATGCGTCGTTCGAGGGCCACGGCGATGGGGGCGGTGGCCAGTTGGGCGAGTCCGGTCACCAGCATGATCTCGCCGATCGCCAGGGCCCCATGGCCACGAACCAGGGCCAGGAATACCGGCATCATATAGACCGAGCCGAACAGGCCGACGCCGAGGATGAAGCTCAGCAGGCAGCCGATGGCGAAGTTGCGATCGGCCAGGCGCGAGAGGCGGACCACCGGATGGGGGGCCTTGAGGGTGCGGCGCGCGAACAGGGTCAGGGAGGTTGCGGTCACGGCCAAAAGGCCCAACACCACGGGCGCGGCCCAGCCGTCCCTTGGGGCCTGTTTGAGCGCGATCTCCAGGGCCGCCAGCGCGATGGCCATCAAGGCGAGGGAGGCGATATCCAGCCGGCGCGCCTCGGCGAGGTTCGCCTGTTCCCACGGCAACAGCCACGCCGCGCCCAGCGCCGAGACCACGCCCGGCGCCATGTTGATCAGGAACAGCCAATGCCAGGAATAAGTCTGGGTGATCCAGCCGCCGACGATCGGTCCCAGGGTCGGGGCCAGCACCGCCAGGACGCCGGCGATGGTCGTGGCCACGCCCTCAAGGCGGGCCGGGAACAACAGGAACACGGCCGAGAACACCGCCGGGATCAAAGTCCCGCCGGCGAAACCCTGCACGATCCGCCAGGCGATGAGGCTGGCAAAGCCGTTGCTGGCGGCGCATCCGGCCGAAGCCAGGGTGAAGATCGTCACCGCCGCGACGAACAGCCAGCGCATGGACAGCAGTCGGGTCAGGAAACCGGTCAAGGGAATGGCGATGACCTCGGCGACCAGATAGGCGGTCTGGATCCAACTCATCTGGCTGGGCGCCATCTTCAGCGCGGCCTGGATGGTCGGCAGGGAGGTGGCCACGACCTGGACATCGAGGATGGCCATGAACATGCCCACGCCCATCAGGGCGAAGCCGACCCACGTGGCGGCGCCGGGCTCGGCGCTAACGGCGAGCGGCCGCACCGCTCGCTCTGTCGAGAGCCGCCTCTTCGGCTCGCACGCGGATCGCGATCAGAATCACGTTGGCCAAGGTGAACACCGCGGCGAATTGCGGCAGGCTGAACGCCAGCGGCAGGACCGCGATCTCACAGACGACGACCAGGTAGTTCGGGTGGCGCATCAGGCGATAAGGGCCCCGGCGTATCAGGGTCTCTCCTGGCAGGGTGATGATCCGCGTGGTCCAGCGACCCTTGAGCGTCACCAGCACCCAAACGCGGAGGATCTGCAACAGTCCGAATACGGCCAGCCAGCCCCAGTGCAGCGGCCGGTCCCAGGCCAGCCACCACAGTCCCGCCAACCAGGCGACGTGCAGCGCGACCATGAACGGGTAATGCCCCGGCGAGTGCTCGATCGCTCCCCGCACTTTGAGGCGACCGGTGTTGCGCGCGGCAAGAGCGAGTTCAGCCAGGCGCTCGAGGGTGACCGCGGCCAGGACCGCGATCGAGCCGATCACGCGGCCGCCTTCATCACCGCGCAACTGGTGCTGAACCCCGGCCCCATGGCGGTGACCGCCGAGCGCGCCGGCGCGCCGCCGGCCAGGACCCGCTCGAGCACGAACAGCACCGTCGGGGCCGACATATTGCCGAACTCGGCCAGCACCGCGCGCTCGTGGTCCAGGGCGCCCTGATTGAGGGCCAGCGCGCGTTCCAGGGCGTGGATCACCTTCACTCCGCCCGGATGGCAGACGAAGCGGTCGATGTCATCGAATCCCAGCCCGGCCCTGGCCAGGATCCCGCTGATGGCGGGGCCGACGTTGGCTTCGGCGAACGGCGGGATGGCCTGGGCGAAGATCACGCCGAAACCCTGCGGATCGACTTCCCAGCCCATGATGTCGAGGGTGTCCGGCCACAGATGCTCGCCCATGGCCTCGATTTCAGCCAGGCCGTCATCGCCGGCGCTGAGCACGCAGGCGGCCGCGCCGTCGCCGAACAGGGCCGTTGCGACGATATTGGCCTTGGTCAGTCGATCCAGGCGGAAGGCCAGGGTGCACAGTTCCACCACCACCAGCAGCACCTTGGAGCCGGGCTCAGCACGGGCCAGGCGCGCGGCTATGGAGAGGCCGGAGACGCCGCCGGCGCAGCCGAGGCCGAACACCGGCACGCGCTGGACGTCGCTGCGAAAGCCCATGGCCTGGGCGGCGCGGGCTTCCAGGCTGGGCGTGGCGATGCCGGTCGAGGACACGGTGACCACGGTGTCCACTTCGCGGGCGGCGAGGCCGCTGGCGTCCAGCGCCTTGGTGGCGCACTCGACGAACAGGGCGACCGCGCCCTCGAGATAGGCCTCGGTGCGGTCCGGCCAGCCGCGCGGCTGCGCGAACCATTCCATCGGCCGGATGGAGTGGCGCTTTACGATACCGGCGGTGCCGAACACCCGCGCCAGGCGCTCGAAGGCCTCGTAACGCGAACCGAAGATGTCCCGGGCGACCGCCGCGACGTCCTTCTGCATGAGGACGTGGGGGGGCGTGGCGGTCGCCACCGCCGTCAGGCGAACGGGACGGGCCAAACGCGAATCTCCTTAAGGCTCAGAAGGGCGCGGGCTCTTCCCAAAACACAACTCTTATGTTGGCCGGCCCGGAGTCGCCGGTTCTCCGGGCCAGCCCCGACGTCAGCGTGGGTGAGAACAGGCGACGTCGTACTGCGCGACAGCCTTGGGGTTGTTTGAATTCAGTGAGGCCGTACCGGGACTACCCGCATAGACTGCTCCGGAGGTGCCGATGGGGTTGAACGCCGAGCCCGGCGCATTGAACGAATTGCCCGGCGTATCGGCGGGATAGTTCATCGCGGACTGGCAGCTCTGGCTGGGCTGGCCGGTGGTGTGGCCGGGGATCGCGTTCGAATGCAGTGTCGTGCTGTTCGAGATCGCGGGCGAGGTCCTCATAGCCGCCATGCCCCCGCCCATCGCGCCGCCGTGTCCGCCGGCGGCGAATACCGGGGCCGCGAGGAAGAGGAAGCCGATGGCGGCGTATGCAAGCGCACGTTTCATCTCGCTAGTCCGTCTCACTGTGGGAATATTCATGGCGGATCCGCTTCCTTGGTTGGTGAGGCCGCCCTTGCCGTGAATGTCCGCCAGCCGGAAAAAGGTTCAATGATGGATTGAGCCGAGCATCCTGAGGGTGCGGTCGGACCCTGGAACTAAAATTGAACTCTTTCCGGCCGCGCCGGTATTAAACTGGGATTGCAAGGAGAGCCGATGCTTGGCGGGCGCAGAGCGGCCAGGATCGATACCGGGCGGGAACCGCACGACGACGCGCGTCTGATCGGCCTCATCTGTCAGCGCGACCCGCGGGCCTTCGAACAGCTGTACCGCGCCTACCATCCGCGCCTGAGCCGCTTTCTCGGCGCCATCCTGCGGCGCGCGCCCGTGGTCGAAGAGGTGCTTAACGATACGATGTTGGTCGTCTGGACCCATCCGGACCGCTACAACGGCAAGAGCAAGCTCTCGACGTGGATCTTCGCCATTGCCTACCGCAAGGCGTTGAAGGCTCTGCGCCGCGCCGACGAGCCGGTCGAGGACAAGCAGGCCGATAGCCGCCCTAGCCTCGAACCGGGCCCCGAACAGCAACTGGGCGCGCGCGAGGCCCAGACGGTGCTGCTGAAGGCCATCGGCGAGCTGTCGGCGGATCACCGCGCCGTGGTTGACCTCACCTATTTCCACGAAGCCGGCTATCGCGAGATCGCCGAGATCATGGATTGCCCTGTCGATACGGTGAAAACCCGGATGTTCCACGCGCGCCGGCATCTGAAGACCCGTCTGGCCGGACGGCTCGCGGATTGGCTGTGAGGCCGTGATGGGGAGCATCATCCGCCTGAACGCCGGACCGCACGAAGACATTCGCGCCTTGCTGCCATGGTATGTGACCGGGCGGCTGGACGCCCATGAGCAGGCGCGCATCGCCGCCCACCTGAAGACCTGCCGTACGTGCCAGGAGGACGTGGAGTTCGAACGCCGGCTGGAGGTGGAGGTGGCCGCCGCGCCGATCGATGTCGAGCATGGCTGGACGGCGATGCGCCGGCGGATGGCGGAAGCGCCGGTCCCGGCTCGGCACTCCGAGCTCCCAGGCGCGCTGGGCCGGCGCCTCGGCGGTCTGTGGCGGGGTCGCTCCTGGGTCGGTTGGGC
>DASXMK010000114.1:0-4621 GCA_036495705.1 Caulobacteraceae bacterium
ATGGCGCGCAGGAAGGCCACGGTCGAGCCCTTGCCATTGGTCCCGGCCACATGGATCACCGGCCCCAGGCGGTCCTGCGGCCGGCCGAGCGCCGCCAGCAGGCGCTCGATGCGGCCGGTGGAAAGGTCGATCAGGGTCGGATGCAGGGCGCGCAGGCGCGCGATCGCGTGGTCGGACGCCCGGATCGGGTCGTAGTCGATGGCGTTGCGGTCGCTCAGTGGGTCTAGTGTCCCGATTCCGAAGTTCGCTTTTGCACGATGGCGGTCTCCGACGAACTTCGGAATCGACGAGGACACTAGCAAGTGGAGGTTTCTAGTGTGCTTTTTGGTTCTGAAGTTCGCTGCGGAGCCGATCCAATGAGCTGGCGAACTTCAGAACCAGCACACTAGGCAGCCTTCCGGCTGGCGCGCCCGGCCATCAGGGTGCGCAGGATCGAGCCCAGGACCGCTGGCAGCTCCTTGCGCGTCACCACCCGGTCGACCATGCCGCGCTCGACCTGGAACTCGGCGGTCTGGAAGCCGGCCGGCAGGGCTTCGCGGATGGTGTCCTCGATCACCCGGCGACCGGCGAAACCGATGCTGGCGGCCGGCTCGGCGAGCTGGATGTCGCCCAGCATGGCGTAGGAGGCCGTGGTGCCGCCGTAGGTGGGATCGGTCAGCACCACCACGTAAGGCAGGCCCGCCCGGCGCAGGCGCTGGATGGCCACGGTGGTGCGCGGCAACTGCATCAGCGACAGGGTGCCTTCCTGCATGCGCGCCCCGCCCGAGGCGGTGAAGATCACCAACGGGACGTCGCGCTTCACCGCTTCGTCGACCGCCGACAGGAAGGCTTCGCCGGCCGCCGCGCCGAGGGAGCCGCCCATGAAGGCGAAATCCTGGACCAGGACCACGGCGCTCTGGCCGCCGATCTCGCCCACGGCCGCGGCCATGGCGTCGGTCTCGCCGGTGTTCTTGCGCGCCACCGCCAGACTGTCGCGATAGGGCTTGCCATAGGCGAAACCCAACGGGTCGTCGGGGGTCTTGGGCAGGTTCAGGGTTTTGTGGCGGCCGCCGTCGAAAGTGTAGGCGAAGCGCAGCGCCGGACGGATGCGCATGTGCCGCCCGGACGGCGTCACCCACAGGGCCGCTTCCAGGTCGGGGCGATAGATCATCTCCCCGGTGTCGGGGCATTTCTCCCACAGGTTCTCGGGCGTCTCGTGGCGCGAGACCAGCTTGCGCACCCCGGGCGCGATCTTGGCCAGCCACCCGCCGCGTTCGCGGGCCACCGGCGGAGCGGGGCTGCGGGGGGGCCGTTTCTTCTTGTCGTCGGTGAGAGCCATGAAGCGGTTCTCAAGCCCTGGCGAAGCGGACAGCCTGAGCCATGGCCGAAGCCAAGGCCAGGACTTTTGGGACCGGATCACGTTTTAGTGCGATCTCGGCGGCGATCTCATCGACCAGGGCCGTGCCGAGCACGGCGGCGTCAGCGATGCGGGCGACCTCGGCGGCGCGGGTCGGCGTGCGGATGCCAAAGCCCACCGCCACCGGCAATTTGCACGCCCCGCGCACGTCGCTCACCAGAGGCGAGATCGCCGCCGGGTCGGCTTCGCGCGTGCCGGTCACGCCGGCCACAGAGACCACATAGACAAAACCTTGGGCGCGGCGGGCGATGACCTGAAGGCGGTTCTCGTCGGTGGTCGGCGTGGCCAGGCGGATGAGCCGGATATCGTGCGCGTCGAGGGCATCGGCCAGCGGATCGGCCTCTTCCGGCGGCAGGTCGACGACGATCAGCCCGTCGACTCCGGCGGCCGCGGCCGCGGCGGCGAACGACTCCAGGCCGCGGTTGAGGATCGGATTGTAATAGCCCATCAGCACCAGTGGGGTGGCGGCGTCGAGATCGCGGAAGCGGCGGGCGAGGCCCAGCACCCCGTCCACGGTCATGCCGGCGGCCAGGGCCCGCACGGCCCCGCGCTGGATCGACGGGCCATCGGCCATGGGGTCGGAGAACGGCAAGCCGAGCTCGATCAGGTCGGCCCCGGCCCCGGCCAGGCCCTCGAGGATGCGCCAGCTGGTCTCGCCATCGGGATCGCCGGCGACGACATAGGGCGCGAACGCCGCCCGGCCTTCTTCGGCCAGGGCCGCAAAGCGCGCTTCGATACGGGCCCCGCTCACGTTGCCGCCCCCAGGCGGCTGACGACCTGGTCGAGGTCCTTGTCGCCACGCCCGGAAAGTCCCAGCACCACGATTCCTTCGGCCCCGACCTCGCCCGCGACTTCCGGCAGCCGGGCCAGGGCGTGGGCTGATTCCAGGGCCGGCAATATGCCTTCCAGGCGCGCGAGGAGGGCGAAAGCCTCCAGGGCCTCGGCGTCGGTGGCGGTCAGGTAGCGCGCCCGGCCGACCGCGCGCAGCCACGCGTGCTCGGGGCCGATGCCGGGATAGTCGAGGCCGGCGGAGATCGAGTGGGCCTCCAGGACCTGCCCGTCGGCGTCCTGCAGCAGGTAGGAATGCGAGCCGTGCAGCACCCCCGGGCGGCCGCCGTTCAGGGCCGCAGCGTGGCGGGCGCTGTCCATGCCCTCGCCGGCCGCTTCGACGCCGAAGAGACGCACGTCTTCGTCGGCCAGGAACGGATGGAAAAGACCGATGGCGTTGGAGCCGCCGCCCACGCAGGCCACCAGCGCGTCGGGCAAGCGCCCCTCGGCCTCGAGCACTTGGGCGCGGGCTTCGCGCCCGATCACGGTCTGAAAATCGCGCACCATCACTGGATAGGGATGCGGCCCGGCCGCCGAGCCGATCAGGTAGTAGGTGTCGGCGACATTGGCCACCCAGTCGCGCAGGGCCTCGTTCATGGCGTCCTTCAGGGTCGCCGAGCCTGAGGTCACCGGCCGCACCTCCGCGCCCAGCAGGCGCATGCGCAGCACGTTCGGAGCCTGCCGCTCGATATCCGCGGCCCCCATGTAGACAACGCATGGCAAGCCGAAGAGGGCGCAGGCAGTGGCCGTGGCCACCCCATGCTGGCCGGCCCCGGTCTCGGCGATGATCCGGGTCTTGCCCATGCGCCGGGCGAGCAGGATCTGGCCCATGCACTTGTTGATCTTGTGCGAGCCGGTGTGGTTCAGCTCCTCGCGCTTGAGCCAGATGCGCCCGCCCCAATGGGCGGAAAGGCGGGCGGCGAAATAGAGCGGGCTCGGGCGTCCGACATAGTGGGTGAGATAACCCGACAGCTCGGCCTGGAAGGCCGGATCGGCCTTGGCCTGGCGGTAAGCCGCCTCCAGCGCCAGGACCAGCGGCATCAGGGTCTCGGGGACGAAGCGGCCGCCGAACTCGCCAAAGCGCCCGCGCGCGTCCGGCCAGGCGCCATAGTCGTTGGGCGGTGGGGAGGAACGGTCCAGGCGGGGGCTCTTTTGGCGACGGGGCTTTTCAGGCGCGGCGGACGGCGTCCAGAAAGCGGGTGATGAGAGCGGGGTCCTTTAGGCCGGCGCTGTCCTCCACGCCAGAAGAAACATCCACCATAGGGGCCCCGGAGGCGGCGACCGCGTCGGCGATATTGTCGGGGTTCAAACCTCCGGCCAGGAACCACGGGCGGCGAAATTGCCGCCCGGCCAGCAGCGACCAGTCGAACGGCTGGCCGTGTCCGCCGGGTCGCGCGGCCTCGGCCGGGGCCTTGGCGTCGAACATCAGGTGCGCCGCCACATCCTCATAGACGAGCGCCGCCGCCAGGTCGTCCGGACCCGACACGGGGACGGCCTTGATGACCTCGATCCGTTCGGCGATCTGGCGCACCCGCCGGGGGTTTTCGCGGCCGTGAAGCTGGATGAAGTCCGGCCCAAGCTCCGCCGTCAAGCGGGAGACGAGCGCATCGTCCGGATCGACCGTCACCGCCACGATCTTGGCCCGGCCTCTCGCCAGCGCGGCCAGAGCGGCGGCCTCGTTGAGAGTGACGCGTCGCGGGCTGGCCTCGAAGACCATGAAGCCGACGAACGCCGCCCCGCCATCCAGCGCAGCCTCAAGGGCGGCCCGGGTCGAGAGCCCGCAGATCTTGGTCAACGGCATAGGCGGATGTGGGGCGGTTAGCTCCGGTTCGCCAGCAGGTCGCGGATCTGGGCCAGCAGGGCCTCGGTCGGGGTCGGGCCGGCGGCCGGCGCGGCCGGGGCCGGGTACAGCCGGTTGACCAGCCGCACGACCAGGAAGATCGCCGCGGCGATGATCAGGAACTGGATGATGGTGTTGATGAACACCCCGTAGTTGACCGCCGTCTCGGCCACCTTGTGGGCCGGATCGCCCGGCTTGAGCACCAGCTTGAGGGCGGCGAAGTCGACGCCGCCGGTGACCAGGCCGATGGGCGGCATGATGATGTCGTTGACCAGGCTGGTGACGATCTTGCCGAACGCCCCGCCGATGACCACGGCGACGGCCAGATCGATGACATTGCCGCGGGCGAGAAAGGCTTGGAATTCCTTCAACACGGACACAGGCGTTCCTTTCCTTATTCGGCGTTAAGCCGCGCCCTCAGCTCCTTGCCGCTCTTGAAAAAGGGGACGTGCTTGGCGCGCACCTGCACGGCCGTCCCGGTGCGCGGATTGCGTCCGGACCTGGCCGAGCGCGAACGGACCGAAAACGCCCCGAAGCCGCGCAACTCCACACGGCCG
>DASXMK010000115.1:0-6618 GCA_036495705.1 Caulobacteraceae bacterium
GCACTCGGCCGGCCGCCGCCGCCAGCAAACGGGCCTGGGCCCCCGCCAAGGAGGCGATGTCGGAGGGCCGCACGTTCCACAACACGTCCGGATGGCGGCGAAAGGTTCCCGTGGCCGAGCACGGCGCGTCGAGGAGCACAGCGTCGAATTCGCGCCCGTCGGTCCAGTCTGCGGCGTCGGCGACGATGATCTCGGCCGGCAGCCCAAGGCGTGCGAGGTTCTCCGACAGACGCTTCAGGCGCGCCGCCGATCGGTCGAGGGCGGTGACGGCCGCGCTGGCGGCGGCCAGCTGGAAGGTCTTGCCGCCCGGGGCCGCGCACAGGTCGAGGACAGTCTCGCCCTGGGACGGATCGAGGAGCCTGGCGGGCAGCGCGGCGGCGGCGTCCTGCACCCACCACGCGCCGTCGGCGAACCTGGGCCAGGCGGCGGGGTCGCCACGCCGAAACGTGCGCAGGCTGCCACCCGGCAGAACCACCGCCTCCAGCGCGGCGATGAGATCGGGATCCTGCCCGGCGCGCAGCGACAGATCGGTAGCCGGCTCGGCGGCGATCATCGCCGCTATCGCCCGCGCGCCCGCCTCGCCCCAGGCGGCCCGCCAACGGGCCAACAGCCACGCCGGCGCCAGCCACTCCGGCTCGTCCGGCGGCCGGCCATCGCGCAACTGGCCGCGGAGGACTGCGTTCACCAGGCCGCGCAACGGCTTGGGGGCCAGGGCGACCGTGGTGTCCACGGCAGCGAAATCCGGCGTATCCAGCCAATAGGCCTGGGCCAGTCCCAGCCTTAGCAGGTCGCGGACCGGCGGCGGGGGTTCGCGCTTCAGGCGCGCATCGAGCGCCCGGTCGATGGTTCCCAGGTGACGCAAGGCGGCCATGACCAGGGCCCGGGCGAAGGCGCGGTCCTGAGGCGTCAGCCGCGCCAGGTCGGAGTCCGCCAGGCCCGCCTCCAGCCCGCCGCGCCCGCCGAGCGCCGAGCGCAGGAGTTTCAGGGCGGCGGATCGGGCGGGATCGTCATCCAATTCATTGGCGCCTTGGCGGGTGAGGCCTAAATGACGGCCATGGCCGATGCTCTCCCCCCCGGCGCAGCCCCTGGCAAGCCCCTGACGCCGGCGGCGCGGCGGGCGCTGGAAGAGGCCGCCGCCCGACGGCGCGCGGTTCCCAAGCGTGGAGATGAAGTCGGCGGACCGGCGGGACCGGAGCCGACGCGCTACGGCGACTGGGAGCGCAAGGGGATCGCGGTCGACTTCTGAGCCGTCGCCGGGCGCGGCGAACTGAGCTAAGTCGCGGCCATGGACGAGGCCACCTACGCCCTCAACTTCTTCATCGCCCTGTTCGCCCTCATCGATCCGTTGGGCAATGTGCCGCTGTACGCGGCCGCCACCGTCGGGGCGACGCCGGCCCAGAGCCGCCTGACCGCCATTTACATGGCCCTGTTCGCGCTGTTGTTCCTGGCCTTCTTCTTCCTGACCGGCCTGTCGCTGCTGCGGTTCTTCGGCATCTCCCTGCCGGCGTTTCGCATCGCCGGGGGCATCGTGCTGCTGCTCATGGGCCTGGACATGGTGCGCGGCGATATCGTCAAGAGCTTCGGCGACGAGGCGACTGACAACCGGCCGCTGTCGGCGCGCGCCTACGCCGCTCGCCGGTTCGAGAGCCTGATCGTGCCGTTCGGCATGCCTCTGCTGATCGGCCCCGGAGCCATTTCCTCAGCCGTGATCTACGCCGAGGAAGCCCGCCGTCTGGGCGCGCGCGGCGAGTTCATCGGCCTGGGGGTGATCGCGGTCACCGCGCTCAGCATCGTGCTGGCGTTCTGGTTCACCAGCCAGATCTCCCGCGCCCTTGGGCGGGTGGGGATGGTGATCGTCGTGCGCGTGCTCGGCCTGCTGCTCACCGCCATGGCGGTGCAGTTCATCCTGGCCGGCTGGGCGGCTTCGACCACCGGCGCCGTCCGCCACGAGGTCGCCCAGCCCTATCAGGCGGCCCGGCATTGATCCGCCGATGACTTAGTTCCGGCCGACGCCAAAGCGGCGGCGTTCGGCCATCAGGGCCATGGCCCATTCGTCCGGCAGCAGGTGGGCCAGCGCCGCCATGGTCTTGTTCGGCGCCCCCGGAACGCACACGGGCCGATTGGCCTCGGCCGCCTCGTAGCCGCTGGCGGCCACCTCGTCGGCCCCCAGCCACAGCCAGGACGGCGTGCGGCCGACCATGTCGCGGGTGTTGTTGACGTCATGGAACTCCGACCAGGTGAAGCCAGGGCAGAGGGCGCTGACATGCACGCCGCTGTCCAGCAACTCCAGGTGCAAGGTCTGGGAGAAGCGAACGACGAACGCCTTGGCGGCGCTGTACAGGCCCCCGCCCGGCGCGCCTGGGGCCAGGCCGGCCATCGAGGCGACGTTGATGATGCGGCCGAAGCGCTGCTCGATCATCTCCGGCAGCACCCGATGGGCGAGTTCGCACACGGCTGTCACCATGACCTGGAGGAACGTCGCCTGGTCTTCCCAGCGGCTCTCGGCATAGGGGCCGGTAAGGCCATAGCCGGCGTTGTTGACGAGCGCGTCGACGGTTCGTCCGTGTGCGGCGATCTCGGCGATCAGGCGGGCGGGAGCGGCCGGGTCAGACAGGTCCGCCGGCGCGATCATGACCTCGATCCCATGTCCGAGGCGGAGATCGTCGGCCAGGGCGCTCAGACGGTCCTCGCGCCGCGCGGTCAGGACCAGGTCGTAGCCGTGATCGGCGTAGATGCGGGCGAAGGCCGCGCCGATGCCCGCCGAGGCGCCGGTGACGAGGGCGAGCCGGCGGCTCATGCGCGCCGCGCCATCGCGAGAAGGGGCTGGGTCATGGGCCCGAACCCTAGCCATGAAGGTTGCGGTTGGAAAGGATGGCCGTCGCCGACCGAGAGCCTTGAATTCATAGCCTCGGACCTCTTAGCCGAGGGCCGCCAGAGCGGCCTGCGCCGCCGCCACACCGCTCTCAAAAGCGCCGTGGGCGGTGGAAAACGCGTGCGGCGAGCAGGCTTCGCCGGCGAAGAACAGACGCCCCGACACCGGTCGGGCGAGCACGGCCCGCGCCCCTGATTGGCCGACGCGCGCATGGGAATAGGCGCCACGGATGTGCGGATCGTCGGCCCAGCCCGATTCCGCCAACGGGCTCAGTCGCCGGCGTATGTCCGATCCAAGGACGGCGGCCAGTTCGTCAATGGCGAAGGCCATCTTGGCGCCTTGGCCCGCTTCCGCCAGGGCCGAGGCCAGATCTCCGCCGAAGAATCCCTCCACGACCGGCATGGCCAACGGACGGAGCGTGTAGCTGCCGGTCTCGGCGGTGTCGGTGCGGCCATAGACCCGGCGCTCGATGGGAAGCGCGCCCGGCTCATCGAGCTTCAGGAACGCCTTTTCGACGTGCCCAAGTGGCAGGACGGCGGCGGCGTCGATCTTGTCGGGCAGCGCCGGCTCGAAACTGATTTCGCCGCCGGCGATGATGCTCGTTGGGACCGCGATGAGGGCGACCCGCGCCTCGAGCACGCCGGCGTCGGTGACGACCTCAACCCGTTCGCGGTCATGACGAATGCGTCGGACCGGCGTCGAAAGACGGATGTCCAGCCCCCGGGCGAGGCTGGCGATGAGCGCGCCGTAGCCCTGTGGCGCCCGCCAGTTCTTCGCGGTCGGTTGATAGGCGGCATAGTCTTTGACCGACACCTCGTCCAAGGCGACGCCATTGTAGTAGCCGCTGAAGGCGTCCAAGAGCGGCCGCCATTTCTGGTCGCCCGGCGGTATGAGATCGGACGCCGGTCGATCCTGTTGCTCGCCGGCGGCCGCCTCGATCCGATCCTGCAACCGCTGGAAAGCCGCGTGGTAAGCCTGCTGGTCCGCGCGCGGAAAGTTCACGTCGAGCGCCGGGCGCGTCCAGGCCGCCGGGGACGTGTCGACCTCGAAACCAAGGGACGGCGCCAATTTGGCCAGAGGGTTCTGGTCGGCCGAATGCAGCCAGCTGCAGCCAAGGTCCAGGCAAAACCCGTCGGGCGTGACGGTGTGAGCACGGCCGCCGACCCTTGTGGCAGCTTCCAGAACCATGGCGCGGACGCCCGCCGCCGCCAGGCGCCGCCCAGCCCCGAGGCCCGCGGCTCCGGCCCCAATGACCGCCACTTCCGCTGTCGCTCTCATCGGGTCAGGGGCGGACCATAGAGCCGTGGCCTAGCGCCTCGCCGGGCGGTCGGACGTAGACGTGGGTGATGCGCTCGTCGGCCTCCTGGAGACAGCGGGTGATCTGAAGGACCGCGGCGCTGAGCTCTTCGCTCGCCGAGTTCGGCCGGAAGGTGAGGGTCAGCGCCACCAGAATCGAGCCTGGGCCAAGGTGCATGGTGGCGATCTCCTGCAGGTCACACAGGCAGTCCACCTGGGCTAGCGTCGCCTCCAACTTCTCCATCACGATCGGGGCCACGGCCTCGCCGGCGATCAGGCTGCGTGTCTCGTTGGCCAGCACAAAGGCGACCAGCGCCAGCAGCAGGCCGATGGCGATCGATGCGGCCCCGTCGGCCCATGCGAGGTGCAGGAAGGCCGCCCCGACCACGCCGGCGGCCGCCAGGCTGAGGCCAATCAGGGCGGCGGAATCCTCCAGCAGCACGGATACCAGGCTGACGTCCTTGGAGGCCTTGATGAACGCCCACAGCCGCACCGGCCGGCCGCGCACCATGCGGCGATACTCGCGATAGGCCACGCGGAACGAGGCCCCTTCGAAGACCGCCGCCACGGCCAGGACGCCAAGGCTGATCCATGGCGAGATCCGCGGCGCTGGATGGAGGATGTGGGCCACGCCCTCGTAGATCGACAGCACGCCGCCCAGCAGGAAAACCATCAGAGCGACGATGAACGACCAGAAATAAGCCTCCATTCCATATCCCAGGGGATGGCTTGGGTCGGCTGGCTTTGCCCCGCGCTTCTCACCGATCAACAGCAGGATCTGGTCGCCCGTGTCGACGAGGGAGTGGATCGCTTCGGTCAGCATGGCGGTCGAGCCCGAGAGGCCGGCGGCCACGAGCTTGGCGGCGGCGATCGCCCCGTTCCCGGCCAGCGCGGCCAGCACGACGCCGATCGAGCCTTTGGCCATGACCCTTCCCTCCTGCGCCCGGACCCGATCGCCTATTTGCGGATCAACGCCGTCGCCAATCAATGCGTTCGAGACGCAAGGGCGTTGGACCGACCGCTGGGCTTGACCATGGCGGCGCCTTATGTCCGAGCCTGACCTGACCGGAAGGGAGATGTCCATGAGTGAGGACGAAGTCGTCATACGGGCCCAGGAGCCCGAGGACATGGCCGACCTGACCGAGGCTTACAATCAGCCGCGGGCCATCTGGGGCACCCTGCAAGTCCCGTTCACCAGCCTTGATGCGCGCCGCAAGCGCCGCGAGGGCCTGCCGGCCAGCCACACCCTGCTGGTGGCGGCGATCGGCGGCAAGGTGATCGGCGGGGCCGGTCTGCACCCGGCGGAGAACCGCCGCCGTTCGCACGCGGCTTCGATCGGCATGGCGGTGCACGACGCCTACGCCGGGCGTGGGGCTGGGCGCGCGCTCATGCAGGCATTGATCGATCAAGCCGATCGTTGGCTGAACTACAAGCGCCTGGAGCTGACCGTGTGGACCGACAACGAACGGGCGATCCTGCTCTACGAGGGCTTCGGCTTCGAGCGCGAGGGTGTGCTGCGCGCCTACGCCTGGCGCGACGGGACCTATATCGACGCCCTGGCCATGGCCCGGCTGCGCGTGTAGCGCGGCCTCGCCGGTCGCGGAGGCTTGCGGAAGCCGGGCCGCTGGGGGAAAGGACGGTTCATGAGCAGCGCCGCCCGACCCCTCCCCGCTCCGCGATTCGGTGACGACGAACGGGCTGAGCTTTTCGACCTCATCGCCACCCGGTCCTTTCGCTACGGACGCTTCACCTTGTCGTCGGGCGCCGAGAGCAATCTGTACTTCAATCTCAAGCCGACGATGATGCACCCACGCGGGGCCTATCTGGCGGCGCGGGCGTTTCTCGACGTCGTGCACGCCGAGGGAGCCACGCACGTCGGCGGCCTGGAGATGGGCGCGGTCCCCCTGATCGGGGCGATGGCGGCGGTCGGCGAGAGCGAGGCTCGCCCGGTCCGCACATTCTTCATCCGTAAACAGGCCAAGGCGCACGGCACGCGCGATCTGCTCGAGGGCCTGGCGGCGGATGAAACGCTGCAGGACGCCCTCGTCGTCGTCGCCGACGACGTGGCCACCAGCGGGGCCTCGATGCTGCGCACCGTCGAGGCGGCGCGCAGCGCCGGCGCGCGCGTGGGCGCGGCGCTGGCCCTGGTCGATCGGGAAGAGTGGGCGGCGGAGTTGCTGGCCGGGCGCGACGTACGGTTGCTAGCCGTATTTTCCGCCCGGGAATTCGCCTGACACCGGCGCTGAACCGCGATTGAACGGCGGAGGGATTGGGTGTAGCGCCACCGGCCATGGCGGACCGCGGGGCCGCGTCGCGTCCTCACCGGAGACCTTGAGTTGGCCGAAGCGGCCCCTGCGCTCCCCACTCCCGCGGGCCAGCATGTGCGCGGCGCCCGTCGCAGCTTCGCCGCCCTGACCCTGGGGGCGATCGGCGTCGTCTTCGGCGACATC
>DASXMK010000116.1:0-4765 GCA_036495705.1 Caulobacteraceae bacterium
GCGCTCAAGGTCGGCGTGGCGGCGCTGAAGTTCGCCGACCTGATCAACTACCGGGGGACCTCCTACGTCTTCGACCTCGACCGCTTTTCGAGCTTCGAGGGCAAGACAGGACCTTACCTTCTCTATCAGGCGGTGCGGGTCAAATCCCTCATTCGCAAGGCCGCAGAAGCCGGGGCCGCGCCCGGGGCCATCGTCGTCGCCCACGAGGCCGAACGTGACCTCGCCCTCAACCTCGACGCCTTCGACCACACCCTGGCCGAGGCCTATGACCGCCGCGCCCCCAACCTCCTGGCCGATCACGTCTTTCGCCTGGCCCAGGCCTTCGCGCGCTTCTATGGCGCCTGTCCGGTGCTGACCGCACCCGACGAGGCCACCCGCGCCTCGCGCCTGGCGATCGCCGAGGTGACCTTGAAGCAACTCGAACTGGCGCTCGATGTGCTGGGTATCGCCGTCCCGGAGCGCATGTAACAGCCCAGAACGGCTCTCTTCCGGTCCACGTCTACGGCAGGGACACGTCTGCCGCCTTGACTCCCGCCCGGCCCTCGCTCACCTCTAGGCTGCTCTCGCGGGAGAGTCCGGGCCCCGCGCCCGGCGCCGAAGGCGCAACCGCCCCGGAAACGCTCAGGCAAAAGGACCGCGCGAGAAGAACGAACGCTGGAAAGAGTCCTCGCCTTCGGGCGGTGGCTCGCCGAAGGAGCAAGGGCGCCGGCCCGGAATCTCTCAGGCCCAAGGGACAGCGGGGGCGAGTTACTGGAGGCGGTCGCCGCCTTCGCCTCGCCGCCCGATGGAGTCCCGCTTGCACGCCGCGCCCGAACAGGCCCTGAAATCCACCGTCCTCGGCGAAGACCATCGCCGCCGCGGCGGCCGCATGGTGGCCTTCGCCGGCTACGCCATGCCGGTGCAATACGAAACCGGGATCCTCAAGGAGCACCAATGGACGCGGGCGCACGCCGGCGCCTTCGACGTCTCCCACATGGGACCCGCGTTCCTGGATATCGCCGGCCCATCGGACGATCCTGAAGCCCGGCACGCCGCCGCGGCGGCCGCCATCGAACCCCTGGTCAGCGGCGATATCGCCGGACTGAAGCCCGGGCAGCTGCGCTACACCCTGCTCTTGAACGAACAGGGCGGCGTCCTCGACGACCTGATGGTCGGCCGGCCGGCCGACCCGAAGTTCCACGGGCGGCTCTATATCGTCGTCAACGCCGGCTGCAAGGAGGCGGACTTTTCGCTCATCGAAGCGGCCATCGGAGACCGGGGTCGGCTCGTGCGCGCCGATGACGGGGCGCTCATCGCCCTGCAGGGACCGGAGGCGGCCGACGTCCTCACAGCGCTGCTGCCCGAGGCTTTGGATCTCTCGTTCATGAACTTTCGCCGCTTGCCCTTCGAGGGCCGCCAGCTGCGCGTGGCGCGCAGTGGCTATACCGGCGAGGACGGCTTCGAGATCCTCGCGCCGGCCCCGGTGGCGGCGGCGTTGTGGGCGCGCCTGCTGGCCGACGAGCGTGTCCGCCCCATTGGCCTTGGCGCGCGCGATTCCCTGCGTCTGGAAGCTGGCTTGCCGCTCTACGGCCACGACATCGACGATACGGTTTCTCCGATCGAGGCGGGCCTGGGCTTTGCGGTCTCCAAGCGGCGGCTGAAGACCGGCCGCATGCGCGGGGCGGCCAGGATCGCCCGCGAGCTGGCCGAGGGTCCATCGCGCCTGCGCGTCGGTCTGCGCATCCTCGAGGGCGCCCCGGCCCGCGAGGGAGCCCAGATCCTCAGGTCCGATGGCGCAAACGTCGGCGTGGTCACCAGCGGCGGGTTCTCGCCCACCCTGGGCGCGCCCATCGCCATGGGCTTTGTGCCGCCGGCCCAGGCCGCGTCGGGGACCCGCCTGTTCGTGGACGTGCGCGGCCGGCGCCAGGCCGCCGAGGTCACGCCCCTGCCGTTTGTTCCGCACCGCTACCACCGCGGCGATTGATCTTCAGCACAAGGACGACCGATGCGTTTCAGCAAGGACCACGAATGGGTGAACCTCGACGGGTCAGAGGCCACCATCGGCATCACCGCCTATGCCGCCGGCCAACTCGGCGACATCGTGTTTGTCGACCTGCCGGCGGCCGGCAAGGCGGTGAAGAGCGGCGACGGCCTGGCGGTGGTCGAAAGCGTCAAGGCGGCTTCGGATGTGTTCTCGCCGCTTACCGGCGAGGTCACGGGGGTCAATCCAGCCCTGGCCGATAATCCCGAGACGGTCAATGACGCCCCGGAAGCCGGCGGCTGGTTCGTCAAGCTCAAGGTCGCCAATCCGGCCGAGTTCGACCAGTTGATGGACCGCGACGCCTACGAAGCCTTTTTAAGGACCCTCTGATAAGCCGATGCGCTACCTGCCCCTCACCGCCGCCGATCGCGCCGACATGCTGGCCGTGGTCGGCGTCGACGCCATCGATGCGCTGTTCGCCGACGTGCCCGCCGCCGCGCGCCGCGACGGGCTGGTCGACCTGCCCCCGCACGCCGGCGAACTGGCGGTGGAGCGGGCGCTTTCCACCCTGGCGGAACGCAACCGGCCGGCCGGGGCAGGCCCGTTCTTCTGCGGGGCCGGGGCCTATCGCCACCACGTGCCGGCCAGCGTCGATCACCTGATCCAGCGTTCGGAGTTCCTGACCAGCTACACGCCCTACCAGCCGGAGATCGCCCAGGGCACCTTGCAGACCCTGTTCGAATTCCAGACCCAAGTCGCGGCGCTGACCGGCCTGCCGGTCGCCAACGCTTCCATGTACGACGGCTCGACCGCTTGCGCCGAGGCGGTGATGATGGCCGCCCGCGTCACCCGCCGGCGCCGGGCGATCCTCTCCGGCGGCGTCCATCCGCACTATGACGAAGCCGCCCATACCCTGGCCCACTCGGCCGGGATCGAGACCGTGCGCCTGCCGGCGGCGATCGACGGCGAGGCCGCCGTGGTGGACGCCATCGACGCCGACACCGCCTGCGTCGTGGTCCAGAGCCCGAACGTATTCGGCACGGTCACCGACATCAGCCGCATCGCCGAGGCGGCGCGGGCGGCCGGGGCCCTGACCATCGTCGTCACCACCGAAGCGGTGGCTTTCGGCCTGCTGAAATCGCCCGGCGAAATGGGGGCCGACATCGCCGTCGCCGAAGGGGCCTCGATCGGCGTCGGCTTGAACTTCGGCGGGCCCTACGTCGGCCTGTTCGCTTGCCGCGAGGCCCTGGTGCGCCAGATGCCCGGCCGGCTGTGCGGCGAGACGGTGGACGCGGCCGGTCGGCGCGGTTTCGTCCTTACCCTGTCGACCCGTGAGCAACACATCCGCCGCGACAAGGCCACCTCCAATATCTGCACCAATTCGGGCCTCTGCGCCCTGGCCTTCACCATCCACATGTCGCTGCTCGGCGGCACAGGGCTGGCCGCCCTGGCCCGGCTCAATCACGCTCGGGCGTGGGGCCTGCGCCGGGCGCTGGCGGCCGTGCCGGGGGCGGAGGTCCTGACGCCGCGGTTCTTCAACGAGTTCGCCGTGCGCCTGCCGCGGCCGGCCGCCGAGGTCGTCGAGGCCCTGGCCCGGCGCGATATCCTGGCCGGCGTGCCGTTCGCGCGCCTGGATCCGGACGCTGGCATGGACGACGTCCTCTTGGTCTGCGCCACCGAAACCACCACCAACGAGGATATCGCCGCCTTCGCGCGCGAGCTGACGAGGGAGATCGGGCAATGAGCCTCGCCTCCATCGGCCGCCCCAGCCGGCCGGAAACCCCAGCGCCGGACGCACCCGCCCGTTCCGCCCTGCTGCAGGACGAACCGCTGATCTTCGAGCTCGGTGGCTGGGACAAGACCGGGGTCGATCTGCCGGACGAGGCCGCGCCTCTGTACGACCTCGCCGGCCTGACCCGGGCCGAGCCGTTGCGCCTACCCGGGCTCTCGGAGCCCGAGGCCGTGCGTCACTATGTGCGCCTATCGCAGAAGAACCACGCCATCGACCTGGCCCTCTATCCGCTGGGGTCGTGCACCATGAAGCACAACCCGCGCCTGGACGAGAAGCTGGCCCGCCTGCCGGGCTTCGCCGACATCCATCCGCTGCAGCCGGTCTCCTCGGTCCAGGGGGCCCTGGCGCTGATGGATGAACTGGCCCGGTGGCTCAAAACCCTCACCGGTATGCCGGCGGTGGCGCTCTCGCCCAAGGCCGGGGCGCATGGCGAGCTGTGCGGTCTGCTGGCCATCCGCGCCGCCCATGAAGCCCGGGGCGACGCCCGCAAGAGTGTCCTGGCCCCCACCTCGGCTCACGGCACCAACCCGGCCACGGCCGCCCTGGCCGGCTATCAGGTGGTCGAGATCGCTCAGACCGCCGACGGTCGGGTCGACCTCGTCGATCTGGCCGAAAAACTGCATCCCGACGTCGCCGCGGTGATGGTGACCAATCCCAACACCTGCGGCCTCTTCGAACGCGACATCCTCGAGGTGGCCGCTCTGACCCACGCCGCCGGGGCCTATTTCTACTGCGACGGGGCCAACTTCAACGCCATCGTCGGCAAGGTGCGGCCGGGCGACCTCGGCGTCGACGCCATGCACATCAACCTGCACAAGACCTTTTCGACGCCGCACGGCGGCGGCGGTCCCGGGGCCGGCCCGGTGGTCCTAAGCGAGGCCCTGGCCCGCTTCGCGCCGACCCCGTGGCTGCGGCACGGGCCGGACGGCTTCGACCTCACCGAGCACGCTGTCGGCGAGGCGGCCGCTTCGCTTGGCCGGCTGTGCGCCTTCCACGGCCAGATGGGCATGTAT
>DASXMK010000117.1:0-1791 GCA_036495705.1 Caulobacteraceae bacterium
GGCTGTGGCCAGGGACTGGCTCATATGCTCAGCGATCCGGCGGCGCATGCGATCGTGGGGGACGCGTCGGACGTCCCCCTCAGCGCCGTCGTCGGGGCCGCGAGCGGCGGCCGCCTCGACGACATCCTGGCGCGTCAGCCGCCCGCCGCGCCCGGTGCCCGCCAACCTCCGGGGGTCGAGACCGCTCTCGGCCAATTGCCGGCGCACCGAGGGCGAGAGCCGCAGCTCACCGTGGTCGCGGAGCGTCGGGGCCGCCAGCGCGCTTGCCATCGGCGCAGCGGCGGGGGTTTTGGCGATGGTCCCGGTCACCCGAATTCGGCCGAGCACGGCCCCAGGCGCCGCCTCTTCGTCCTTGGCCAGGACTTGCTCCGCCAGCACGCCGGCGACGGGCGCGGCGACTTCGACCGCGACCTTGTCGGTCTCCAATTCCACGATCGGCTCGTCGGCGGCGACCGGATCGCCCACCGCCTTGAGCCAGCCCAGCACCGCCGCCTTGGTCCCTTCCTGCTCGAGCGGGACGAGCAGATCCACCAGGCTGGCCTCGTCGTTCACGCCTTAGAACTCCACCAATTCGACGATGCGCGCGGCGATCGCCGCCACCGAGGGGACCACGGCGTCGAGCAGGATCGGGCTGTGGGGGCTGGGAATGTCGGGCATGGTCAGGCGGCTCACCGGCGCATCGAGATCGAGGAAGGCTTCCGCGGCCACGACCGCGGCGATCTCGGCTCCGAATCCGGCGGTGCGCAAGTCCTCATGCACGATAAGGCACCGGCGGGTGCGCCGGACCGAGGCCAGGACCGTCTCCGCGTCCCAGGGCATGAGGCTGCGCAGGTCGATGACCTCGGCCGAACGGCCGCTTTCCCTGGCCGCCGCCTCGCAGCGCTCGACCATCGCCCCCCAGGCCACCAGGGTAATGTCGTCGCCGGCCAGGGTCGTCTCGGCTTGGCCGAACGGCAGGGCGAAGTCATCGCCCGGCCAGGGCCGTCGGGCCCACGGGGCGTCGAGCATGGCCCGGTGCTCCAGGAACATCACCGGATCATCGCCGCGCAGGGCGGCGCGCAGCAGGCCAACCGCATCCTCGGCGTTGGACGGCGCCGCTACCTTCCAGCCCGGCGCATGGATGAACTGAACCTCATTGGTCTGGCTGTGCCAGGGATCGCCGCATTTGAAGAAGCCCACCGGCATGCGCACCACCATCGGCGCGGCGAAGCGGTTGGCGGTGCGCCAGCGCAGGGTCCCGCAATCGTTGATCTGTTCGACCGCCGGGTCGGCGTATTTGCGGAACTGGATCTCGGGCGCGGGCAACAGGCCGGCCAGCGCCATGCCCACCGCCCGGCCGATGATGCCTTCCTCGGAGAGCGAAGTGTCGAACACCCGCTCGGGGCCGAACCGGGCCTGCAGGCCCAGGGTCACGCCGTGGACCCCGCCTTTGGGGCCCACATCCTCGCCGAACACCACCATGCGCGGATTGACCGCCAGCTCACTTTCCAAGGTGCGCCGGATCGCGGCCCCCATATTGATGCGCGGCCCCTCCGAGCGGGCGGTCGCGGTGGTGGGCGGGAGGGCGACGCCGGCTGAGCGCAAGCCGCCTCTGATCTGGGCCTAGCCGGCCTCGGAGAACACGAACCGGCCCACGCCCGCCGTATCAGGCGCCAGCCTCGCCTCGGCCCGGGCGCGGGCGGCTTCGACGGCCGCCGCCGCGTCGGCCCCGATCCGGCCCCATTCCGCTTCGCTCAGCTGGGCGGGGACCAGATGATCGTGCAGGCGCGGCAGCGGATCGTGGCCCCACTC
>DASXMK010000118.1:0-2303 GCA_036495705.1 Caulobacteraceae bacterium
CTTGGCTTCGGTGATGTCGGCGACGTAGGCGTTGGCGGTGGAAAAACTGGAGGCGGTAACGCCGTTGAGCACCCGTCCCACGAACAGCCAAGCCAGGGTGGGTGCGAAGGCCATGAACAGGAAATCGACGAACAGGCCGAAGATCGAGACCAGCATCACCGGCCGACGGCCGAAACGGTCGGACAGCATGCCCAGCACCGGGCCGCACACGAACTGCATCGCCCCCCAGGTGGTGGCGAACAGCACATTCCATTCCGAAGCCGCCGCCGTATCGCCGCCAGTGAACTGCTTGATCAGGTTGGGCAGGATCGGGATCATGATGCCGAACGAGATCGCGTTCAACAGGGCGGTGGCGAAGATGAAGCCGAAGGCGGCCTGGCGGCCGGCGGTCGGGGGCGCGGCGGCGGAGATGTCGTTCATCCCGCCTCCCTGTCCTGGTCCACGGCCACCCGATCGGCCAGGGCGGCAAGGAGCGATTGCCACCATTCGCCAAGGCGCAGCAAGAACACGTCCGTTGGAAAACCGTGCCGGGCGGCATGTTCGCGCGGAATGGCGTCCCAGCCGAGATGCTCGACGGTGATCCGGGTCTCTGTCCCCACGGCTTCGAAGCGGACACGGACCTCGGTCGCCTGCTCCGGCGCAACGCTGGCCGGGCGCCAGCCGAAGACGAGGCCACTGGGCGGCGACCAGTCGGTGATGCGACCGACCTCATAGACCTGGCCCGAAGCCAGGGTCTCGATCAGACGGCCGCTCGGCCCCGGCTCGAAGGACAGCACGCCGGGGTCGCGCGGGGTCAGGCGGAACAAGGCGTTGGGCCGCCACCATTGACCGATCTCGCCGGTGAAAGCGGCGAAGGCGCGCTCGGGGGTGGCCTTGACGCGCAATGCCACCAGAACCCTGGAAGCTAGACTTCCGGGGCCTTTTCCACGTGCGCCTTGAAGGCTGTGAGCTGTTCGCTCCACATTCGCTCCGTTTCTTCCAGCCAACGCAGAAGCTCCATCATCGGCGAGCCGCGCAAGGCGTAGATGCGCACGCGGGCATCGAACTCCGGATGACTGTCTTCCACCAAACCGCTTCGCCTAAGGGCCTTCAAGTGACGGCTCATGGCCGGGGCCGGCAGGCCAAGCGCCTCGGCAAGCTCGCCCGCGGCGCGCGGCCGCTCGCGCAACAGATCGATCGTCGCCCGACGCGCCGGATCGGCGAGGGCCGCCAAGGTTTGGTCGAGAGCCGCCGCCGATGCGCTCAAAGGCGGTCCCGGACGCGGACGCCACCGCCGGCGGCTTCCATCTCGGCATTGGTCATCGCCTTGAGGGTCTGGCAAAAGGTCCAGATATGGCCCTCGGGATCGGCGGCGCCATAGACCCGGTCGCCATAGAACTGGTCGGCGATCTCGCGCGTGATGACCGCGCCGGCGGCCTTGGCGCGCGCAAAATGCTCATCGATACCGCTCTCCAGATGGACATGGATCGACTGGGTGTTGACCCCGCTGAGGCCGGCCGGGCTTTTGTGGCGCTCGTCCCACTCGCGGCCGACATAGATCAGGCCGTCGCCGAAGCGCATCTCCGAGTGGCCGATCTGGCCGTCCTCGTTGACCACCACCATGACCTGCTCGAAGCCGAACGCCTCTTCGAGCCAGGCCAGCGCGGCCCGGGGATCGCGATAGCACACGCCGGACGAGAAGGCCGGGCGTTTGGGCTCTGACATTGCGCGCTCTCCCTAGTCGTTGAGTTTGGTGCGGATGGTCAGGGCGCCACCGCGCGCCTTGACCTCATCGGAGACCTCGACGTCCTGGAAAAAGGTCCAGACATGGCCCTCCAGATCGAGGGCGCGATAGGTGCGCTGGCCGTAGAACTGGTCGGCCGGCTCCTGGGTGATGCGGGCCCCGGCGGCCGTGGCGCGGGCGCAGTGGGCCGCCATGTCGCCTTCGATCTCGACCCGAGTGAACTGGGTTCCCTGCCCCTCGAGGCTCGCCGGGCTGCGCATGCGGGCCGGACCGATGATCTCGGGGCTCTCCAGCTCGGCGCCGATGCTCATGGGCGCGCCGCGCCAGGCCATCTCGGCGTGGCCGAGATTTCCGGCATCGTCGGTCACCACCATGGTGATTTCGAAACCGAACGCCCTTTCCAGCCAGGCCAGGGCGGCCTTGGGATCGCGGTAGAAGATCTGTGGGGTCAGGGCGACCATCGGGCCCTCCATAAATTTAGCGATCAAGGAAATATTTCTATCTATTGCTAACTATATTGTCAAGCGCATTGACCGGTTGGGCGGCGGCATCGAAAGAGAACCTGTCCGCCATTGGGAGA
>DASXMK010000119.1:0-2636 GCA_036495705.1 Caulobacteraceae bacterium
ACCCATGACTGCAAAGGCCAGAACGCTTGTAAGGGCCAGGGCTTCAAGGCCGAGAGCGCCAACCAGTGCGCCGCCGACGGCGGCAAGACTTCGCAGTAGCCAAGTCCCATGCTCCGGCCGGAGCCCTCCGGCCGGAGCCCACCCTTTAGAACCCTTCGTAAGGGACAGACGCCATGACCGCCCTCGCGCCATTCGCCGGCTTCGGCCTCGGCATGCGCAAGCCACATTATCCCGCATTTCTGGCTGGTGAGGTTCCGGTCGATTTCGTCGAGGTGATTTCCGAGAACTTCATGGTCGAGGGCGGACGGCCGCTGCACGTGATCGACAAAGTCCGCGAACACTACCCCGTGGCCCTCCACGGCGTGTCCATGTCGATCGGCTCCGCGGAGGGGCTGAACCGCGACTATCTGCGGCGTTTGCGCATGCTCGCCGACCGCGTCCAGCCGCTGTGGATTTCCGATCATCTGTGCTGGACCGGGGCCCACGGATTCAACAGCCATGACCTGCTGCCGATGCCGTACACCCGGGAGGCGCTGGAGATCGTCCGGCGCAATCTGGACCAGGCGCAGGAGGCGCTCGGCCGGCCGATGCTGCTCGAAAACCCATCGAGCTACGTGACGTTCGCGCAGGACGAGATGCCGGAATGGGCGTTCCTGGCCGAGATCGTCCGATCCTCGGGCTGCTTCCTGCTCCTGGACATCAACAACATCTTTGTCACCGCCCGCAACCACGCCTTCGACCCGGCCGAATATCTGGCCGCCGTTCCCGCCGACCGCGTGCGCCAGATCCACCTGGCCGGCCACAGCCAAGGCCGCGAGGGCCTCCTGATCGACACCCACGACGCGCCGACACCCGATCCGGTATGGGCCCTCTATGAAGGCGCCATTGGCCGCTTCGGACCGGTGGCGACGATGATCGAACGCGACGACGCGATCCCCCCGCTCGAAACGCTGCTCGACGAACTTGCGATCGCGCGCCGCCTGGCGACTTCGAAGGCGGGGGCGATGGCGGCATGACGCTCATTGACACCCAGCGCCGTTTCTCCGCCTGGCTCGCCGGTGGCCACATCGATGTCTCGGCGATGATGGGGCCGCGCGCGGGCCGCGGCCTGGCCGTCTACCGCCATGCGGTGGGCGCGACGTTGACCGCAGCCCTGCGCGACAGTTTCGGGAAGACCCATGCGTGGCTGGGCGAAAAGGCGTTCGACGCCGCCGCCGTCGCGCACATCCAGATCCGGCCGTCGACGAGCTGGACGCTCTCGAACTACGGCGAGGGGTTCGAGGCGACGCTCGCCGAGCTCTATCCCTACGATCCCGAGGTGGCTGAACTGGCTTGGCTTGACTGGTCGCTGAGGCGCGCCTTCGAGGGTCCCGACCCGGCCGAGATCGATCCCGCCGATCTGGCCGAGATCGACTGGGACGCCGCGATCCTCTGTTTCGCGCCGGCGCTGGCCTGGCGCACGATCGCGACCAACGCGGCGGCGATCTGGCGCGCCTTGTCGGTCGGCGAAACGCCGCCCGCCGCGGCGAGCCTGGACGGGCCCGCCGGGCTGATCGTTTGGCGACAAGGGCTGGAGCCGCGTTTTCGCACCGTTGACCCGGTCGAGCAGGCGGCGTTGGAAAGCGCGCTGCGGGGTGAAGACTTCGCGACCGTGTGTGAAATGACAGCGCGCGCCGACCCGCTCGGCGACCCGGTGCGACGGGTCGGCGAGCTTCTCGCTCAATGGCTGGGCGAGGGCCTGATCGTCGGCGTGATCTGACCCCCGACGAGACTCCCCGAGCGGAGGCCTCAGCCAGTCTGGCCCGCGACAATGGCGCTGAGCCGGGCCAGGCCGCGATGGATGTTGACCTTGACCAGGGACACCGACTGACCGGTTCGCATTGACGCCTCCTCGACGCTGAATCCCTGCAGCTTGACCAGCCGGATCACTTCGGCCTGGGCCGGCTTCAGCCGGCCCATCAGCGCCTGCAGCAGGATCGCGCTGGTCACAGCCGCGCCGTGGTCATCGACCGCCAGATCCTCGGCGACGTCGTCCTCGAGCGACACCGCCGGTTCGCGCGCCAGCGCGCGCAGACGATCGATCCACTTGTAGCGCGCGATACCGGCCAGCCAGGGCTTGAACGGGCGGCCGGGCTCATAAGTGTGACGGCGGGCGTGGATGGTGAGCAAGGTGTCCTGGGCGGCATCCTCGACGATCGCCGGCGGCAACCGGCGCGCATAATAGCGCCGCAGCCAGACGTCGACTTCGGTCAGTAGCCGTCGATAGGCCCCGCCGTTGCCGGCCTGGGCGGCGGCCATCAGCTCGCCCCACGGGTCGTCGACGCCGGGCGGCGATGCGGCCTTGGCCGGCTGGGACCCCCGGGCGGAGGCGAACATGACGAACTCTCGGCTGACGGAGCGACCCCGCCGCTCCTTTAGAGTCCCTACGGCCGGAAGCGGGCGAAGGTTACCAGCCGTATCGGCCGCCAGGTCCTGTAACCTCGCCCTCGAAGCCAGCGGACCCGGGGCGAGACTTCTGACACGCCCTGGAGGCCAGAAATGCCCGCGCCGGAACCATCGCGCCGTGACCAACCCCATGTCGTGATCGTCGGGGCGGGGTTCGGGGGCCTAGCCGCCGCACGGGGTCTGGCCCGGTC
>DASXMK010000120.1:0-5989 GCA_036495705.1 Caulobacteraceae bacterium
GGGGCGGCCGATGCCCAGCTCTTCCAGCTTCTTGACCAGGCTGGCTTCGGAATAGCGAGGTGGCGGTTCGGTGAAATGCTGATCGGCGCGAGCCTGCAGCACGCGGGCGCTGGCGCCTTGTCGAATGGAGGGAAGCCGGCCGGAATCCTCGTCCGTCTGAGCGGCCTCGCCAGCGGCGCGGGGCTCAGGGGCGTCCTGCCCCTCTTCATAGACCGCCAGATAGCCCGGAAACAGCACCACCTGGCCAGCGGCTCTCAACGCGGTTTGACCGTCGGCGCTGTCGAGTTCGACGGCGGTGCGCTCAATCCTGGCCGCCTCCATCTGGGAGGCGATCATGCGCTTCCAGATCAGTTCATAGAGCCGGCCAAGGTCGCCCGGCAGCCGCAGTCGCCCCGGATTTCGCTCGAGACTGGTGGGCCGAATGGCCTCGTGAGCTTCCTGAGCATTCTTTGCCTTTACTTTGTAATAGCGAGGGTTTTCCGGCACATAGTCGGGTCCGAAAAGGTTGCCGATGACTTTGCGCGCCTCGCTCAAGGCTTCCGGAGCCGATTGCACGCCGTCGGTGCGCATATAGGTGATCAGGCCCACGGTCTCGCCGTCGATGTCGACGCCCTCGTACAGTCGCTGAGCGGCTTGCATCGTCCGCTGGGCGGCGAACCCCAGCTTGCGCGCCGCCTCCTGCTGCAACGTCGAGGTGGTGAACGGCGGTGGGGGACTTCGCCGCGCCGGCTTGGTCTCGACAGACGTGACGGAGAATTGGGCCTCTTGGACCGCGGCCCTGGCTTCGCGCGCTTGCGATTCGTTGGCCAGATCCAATCGTGCAAGACGTTTGCCCCTGTGCTTGACCAGCCGGGCGGTGAAAGGATCGCTCTCGGCCGCGACGTCGGCTTCGACAGTCCAGTATTCCTGGGTCCTGAACGCCTCTATCTCGAGTTCACGATCGACGATCAGGCGTAAGGCTACCGATTGCACCCGGCCCGCGGAGCGTGCGCCCGGCAGTTTGCGCCAAAGGACTGGCGACAAGGTGAATCCGACCAGATAGTCCAGCGCCCGGCGAGCGAGGTAGGCATTGACCAGCTCCATATCGATGGACCTGGGATGCTTCATGGCTTCGACAACTGAATTGCGGGTGATCGCGTTGAACACCACCCGCTCCACCTTGGCCTTGCCGAGCGCCCGACGCCGACGAAGGTCCTCGAGCACATGCCAACTGATCGCTTCGCCTTCGCGATCCGGGTCGGTGGCCAGTATCAGCCGGTCGGCGCCTTTCAGGGACCGGGCGACATCGGCGAGTCGCTTTGCCGACTTGCCATCGACCTCCCAGCTCATGGCGAAATCATCTTCGGGCCGCACTGACCCGTCCTTCGCCGGCAGATCGCGCACGTGCCCAAAAGACGCCAGCACGGTGTAGTCCGGGCCAAGATAGCGATTGATGGTCCTCGCCTTGGCTGGGCTTTCAACGACAACGACGTTCATGCTGGGATATCTGCGGCCAGTTCGAGGGAAAGCGGCCAACGAAGGTCGGCCACGCGCGTGAAAGGTGGGCGAGCCATGTGGGCTCTGTCAACGCGGGGAACGCTAGCGACGGACGGCCAATCCGCCGGGGAGAAGCTCGGCCCGGCCAGCAATGCACAATTCCACGAGCGCTGAGGCGACCAGCGATGACGGGACACCCGCGTCCCTGGCCAGGTCATCCAGTCTCACCGGCGTGGATGAGAGCAACGACTCCAGTTCCTGAGCGAAGGGCTCGGTCGGCCCAGCGTTCGCGTCATCGATCGGGATTGAGTGGGGCGGTTCCGATTCGGACACACCGGGCAATGAGTCCAGCACTCGGGTGACGTCATCGGCTTCCTCGACCAGGCACGCGCCTTGGCGCAGCAGCTCGTTGGCCCCACGCGCCCGCGGATCCATTGGCGAACCTGGAACGGCGAAGACTTCCCGACCTTGCTCGCCGGCCAGTCGGGCGGTGATCAGCGATCCTGAGCGCCGTTCAGCCTCGACCACGATCACCCCCAAAGACAGCCCCGAAATGAGTCGGTTCCGCCGTGGGAAGTCAGCAGCCTTGGCCGCCAATCCGACCGGCCGCTCGGACACGAGGCAGCCCTTCGCGCGAATGGCGTCAGCAAGGGCGGCATTTTCCGGCGGATAGATGTCGTCGATTCCACCGGCGAGTACGGCAACCGTGCCGGTCTCCAGGGCGCCTTCGTGCGCGGCCGCATCGATGCCCCGGGCCAGACCCGAAACCACCACATAGCGCGCGTCTCCAAGATCCCTCGCTAGCTGGTGGGCGAAACGCCGACCGGCGGAAGAGGCCGCCCGTGCGCCGACTATCGCCACCGTGCGCGCGGCCAGAAGGGTGGCGTCCCCGGCCACCCAAATCAGCGGAGGCGGAGAATCGAGCACCGCCAAGAGGCGCGGAAAGCCTGGCTCGCCGCTTAGCACCAGGCGTGCGCCGAGGGCCTCGCCCGCCGTCAATTCGGCGGTCGCCTCATCCGCCGTCGGAACGCGCAATGGCTGAGAGCGTCCGCCGCGCCGGGCCAGTTCGGGCAGATGCTCCAGCGCGGCCGTGGCCGAGCGGTAGCGCGAGATCAGATAGGCGAAAGTGGTGGATCCGACTGACTCCGAGCGCGCAAGGCGCAACCAGTCGAGCCGCTCGCGTTCTGGCTTCAATTCAAGGCTCGGGGGTGGGCTTGGCGCCGATTCGCGGTTCGGTCGCGCGGAGCAGCCGGCCGATATTGTCGCGATGCCGAACGAAAATCAGCACCGCCATGGCTAGCGCCAGCCAGAAGGCCGGGGCCCTCCAACCAAAGGCGACGACCATGTAGACCGGCGCCAGGGCGGCGGCGGTGAGCCCGGCCAATGACGAATACCGGAATATCGCCGCCACCGCGATCCAGGTTGCCCCCGCCGCCAGTCCGACCGGCCAGGCGGTGGCGAACAGTATGCCAAAGAACGTCGCGACGCCCTTGCCTCCACGAAAGCCTAGCCAAGCTGGGAACAGGTGGCCGAGAAACGCCGCGCCCCCGGCGACAGCGCCCGCCGCAGGGGAGGCGAGAGCGGTCGCCAAAAGCACGGCCACTGCCCCCTTTCCGGCGTCCCCGGCAAGCGTGATCAAGGCCAGGTCCCTCCGGCCGGTCCGGAGCACATTGGTGGCCCCGATGCTGCCCGAACCAACCTGGCGGACATCACCAACACCCCCGAGCCGGGTGGCCAGGACTCCGAAGGGAATTGAGCCCAGCAGATAGCCTCCGAGGATGCTCAACCCCAGGGCCAAGAAGGATAGGTTCACCGCGCGCCCCCATCGGTTGAATCGGATTCGTAGATGAGCCGGCCATCGACGAACGTCATACGCACCCGTCCTTGGAGCCGCCGCCCGTCGAACGCCGAGTTCTTGGACTTGGAGATCAAGCGAGCCGCGTCGACGAGGATCGGCGTGTCGATCTCGCACAGGACAAGGTCGGCCGGAGCCCCGGGGGCGAGCCGCCCGGCGGCGAGGCCAATGGCCTGGGCGGGCGCCAAGGTCACGCTTTTCAAAAGGTTCGCCAAAGGAACGCGCCGTTCGTGGTGCAAGGTCAGCAACGCCGGCAACAAGGTTTCCAACCCGACGGAGCCGGGCGCGGCCTCGTCGTAGGGTAGGCGTTTGTCTTCAGGAGGCGCCGGGGTGTGAGCCGAGACCACGATGTCAATGACGCCGGCGACAAGTGCGTCGGCCAGGGCCAGCCGATCGGCTTCCGATCGCAGCGGAGGGGTAAGTTTGCAGAAGGTCCGGTAGTCACCGATGTCGAGTTCGTTGAAGGTGAGATGGTTGATCGAGGCTGAGGCGACGACCGGCAAGCCACGGGCGCGGGCGCGGGCCAGGCTCTCGAGGGGCGCGGCCGCACTGAGCTGGTCGATCATGAACCTGGCGCCGGTAAGCTCCACCAACGTCAAGTCGCGATCGAGCATGATGGTCTCGGCGGCCACCGGCTCAGGCGGCAATCCCATTCTACCGGCGAACTCGCCTTCGGTGGCCGCCGCTCCGGCGGTTAGCCATGGATCGGCCGGACGATGGGCAACGAGAACGTCCAGGCTGCCGGCGTAGGCCAAAAGCCGTCTCATGACGCGGGAGTCGACGATTGGCCGGTCGGCGTTGGTGACATAGACGCATCCGGCCTCGCTCATCAGGCCGATCTCGGCCATGGCTTGGCCCTCGAGAGCCTTCGTCGCCGCACCGGCGGGATAAACGTGGACCAGGCCGATGTCGCGCGCCCGCCGTAGGATGAAGTCGACCACCGCAGGGTCATCTATGACTGGATCGGTGTCGGGCTGCACAACGATCGAGGTGACGCCGCCCGCCGCTGCAGCCAGAGCCGCGGACTTCAACGTTTCCTTGGGCTCCGCCCCCGGTTCTCCGGTCTTCACACGCAAATCTATAAGTCCCGGGCAGAGCAGGGCGCCTGCGGCGTCGATTGTGCGAACTTCCTCCGAGACGTCGATTGCGCCGTCGCCGGGGCGACGGTCGGCTATCCGCCCGTCCTTGATCAGCAGAGAACCGGGACCGTCATAGCCACTTTCCGGGTCGACCAATCGGGCGTTAGCGACCAGGACCGGCCTAACGGTCATCGGTTGTCGAGCCTTGCGGCCAGAGAGGCCAGGACGGCCATCCGCACGGCGACGCCCATCTCCACCTGATCCTGGATCAGACTGACATCGAGATCGTCGGCCACATCTGAATCGATTTCGACGCCCCGGTTCATGGGCCCTGGATGCATCACCCGGACCCCGGGAGCAGCCTTGGCCAGCTTTTCGCGGTCTAGCCCCCAGAACCGAAAATATTCCCGTTTGGACGGCGCAAGGTCGCCCCGCATTCGCTCCAATTGCAGGCGCAGCATCATCACGACGTCCACCCCGGCGATGCCGGTTTTCATGTCGGTGTAGGTATCCACCCCCCAGCGACTGACCTCGGCCGGCATCAGGGTTGGGGGTCCGACGACCCGAACCTCGGCGCCAAGCATAGTCAGCAGGGCGATGTTGGACCTGGCCACGCGACTGTGCAGCACGTCGCCGCAGATGGCGACCTTGAGGCCGTCAACACGCCCGAACGCCCGCCGCATGGACAATGCGTCAAGCAAGGCTTGGGATGGATGTTCGTGCTGCCCATCGCCGGCGTTGACCACCGAACAGCTCACTTTCTGAGACAGCAGGGAGGCCGCGCCCGACGAGCCGTGCCGGACGACCAGGATGTCCGGCTGCATCGCGTTCAGCGTGACCGCCGTGTCGACCAGCGTCTCCCCTTTTATGATCGATGAAGCGCGGGGGTTCATGTTGACGACGTCCGCGCCTAGCCGCTTACCGGCGAGTTCGAAGGAACTCTGTGTTCGGGTGGAAGCCTCGAAAAACAGATTGATGAGCGTCCGGCCTTTGAGCAGATCAAGCTTCTTGTTCTTTTGGCGATTGAGCGCCACGAACCCGTCCGCCAGCGCTAGCAGGTCGGCCACTTGGGTCGGATCGAGGTCGTTGACGGAGAGAAAATGCTTCGCCGGGAACGGAAAAGTCCGCGAGCGGACTTCGTCGACGCCGGGCGCGAGCGATGTCATTAAAGGGGCGTTGTAGGTTGGCCTTTCGCGGCGTGCAACCGATCGAGGGCGCCTTGGAGGATCCACGCCGCGGCCATCTTGTCCACGCTCTTGGCTCGCCGGGCCCGGCTGAGGTCAGCCTCATCGATCAGCACACGGTTCACCGCCATCGTCGAAAGGCGTTCGTCCCAGAAGGCGATCGGGAAATCGCGCAGGCGTAACAGATTTCGCGCGAACGCCCGCGCCGACTGACATCTGGGTCCTTCGGTCCCGTCCATGTTGATCGGCAGACCAATCACCAGCCCCCCAACAACGCGTTCGGACATGAGGTGGAAGAGCAAAGTGGCGTCGTGGGTGAATTTGGCTTTGCGGATCACCATCGCCGGCGAAGCGATGGTCAACGAAGCGTCGGACACGGCCACGCCAATGGCTTT
>DASXMK010000121.1:0-12503 GCA_036495705.1 Caulobacteraceae bacterium
GGCTGGATAGGGCAGGCGCACGGGCTGGTTGTAGGCCGGATCGTCGGCGGCGTCGCACCAGCCATCGTCGGGGCCGAGCGGCGCGGCGGATAGGCGCGTCGCTGGCGCGCCCGCCCGGTCGGCTCGCCACAGCACGCGCCGCATCGGCCACACGCCCGCGGGCGTGGCCCCGTCACCTTCCCGTTTGGCCCCACCGGCAATCATCCCGGCTGGCCCCAGGGCGCAGCGCGTCAGACGACCCGGCAACTCCATCCATCCGTCGGCGTAGGCGGTGAAGATCATCGAAGGCCGGCGGGATACGCTTGGCGAGGGGCGGTCAAACGGTGCATGGTCCGCTCCATGGCGCGACGCAAAACGATCCTCATCATCGACGATGACGCCGAGCTGCGCGAGGCCCTGTCCGAACAGCTCGAGCTGCACCAGGAATTCAGCCCGGCCGCGGCGGCCACCGCCAGCGAAGGCATAGAATGCGCCAAGTCCGGGCGCCCGGACCTGATCCTGCTGGACGTCGATCTGCCGGACATGAACGGGCGCGAGGCGCTGCGCCTGATGCGCCAGGCCGGGGTCAATGCGCCGGTGATCATGCTGACCGCCGCGACCGGCGAGGCCGACACGATCCTGGGGTTGGATTCCGGGGCCGGCGACTATGTGACCAAGCCGTTCAAATTCAACGTGCTGCTGGCGCGCATCCGCGCCCAGTTGCGCAACCACGAAGCCTCGGAGGACGCGGTGTTCCGCATCGGTCCCTACGAATTCCAGCCGGCCGCCAAGGTGCTGGTGGACGAGCGGGGCAGGAAGCTGCGCCTGACCGAGAAGGAAGCCAATATCCTGAAATACCTCTATCGCGCCGGGGCCAAGGCTGTGTCGCGCGAAGAGCTGTTGGCCGAGGTGTGGGGCTATAACGCCGCGGTGACCACCCACACGCTCGAAACTCACGTCTATCGCCTGAGGCAGAAGATCGAGCCCGATCCGGCCGCGGCGCGGCTGCTGATCACCGAGGCGGGCGGCTACCGGCTGGCGCCGTAACTTTTCCGCTGCGCCGTCTTTTATCCGGCAGGGGTCGCTCGGCGTCGAAATAGTCCTCCCAACCGGTGGTTTTGGCGAGCAGGGTCGGGGCCGTGCGCAAGGTGAACGCGGCCGGATCCAGCCCCGTCTTCACCCGGCTCCACGGGATCGGCATGGACACCGGCGCACCCGGCCGCCCGCGCGGCGACAGCGGGGCCACGGCCGTGGCCATGCGATCGTTGCGCAGATAATCGAGGAAGATGCGTCCGCCACGCCGGCTCTTGGTCATCTCGGTCAGGAACCGACCGGGCTCATCGGCGGCCATGGCCTGGCACAGGGCATGGGCGAAGGCCTTGGCCTGCGGCCAGTCCAAACCTTTGGACTTAAGGGGCGTGACCACGTGCAGGCCCTTGCCGCCGGTGGTCTTGCAGAAGGCGACGAGGCCGAGCGCCTCCAGGCGGGCGCGTACTTCGCCGGCGGCTGAGACGACTTCGTCGAACGGCACGTCGGGCGCGGGATCGAGGTCGAAAACCAGCCGCCCGGGGACTTCGGGCTGGAACGGCTGGCAGTTCCACGGATGCAGCTCGACCCCGCCGATCTGGGCGGCGGCGATCACGGCCTCGATGCGGTCGATCTGAAGATAGGGCTTGCGGTCGCCCGACACCCGAACCTCGGTGAACAGGGCCGAACTGCCGCGCGCCGCATGGCGCTGGAAGAAGCGCTCGCCGGCGATGCCGTCGGGCATGCGGATGAGCGAGCACGGGCGGCCGCGGATATGGCGGATCAGCCATGAGCCCACTGCCTCATAGTAACGGGCAAGGTCGAGCTTGGTGATCGGCGCGCCGTCGCCGCCATCGGGCCACAAGGCCTTGTCGGCATGCGAGAGCGTCACGCCCAGAACCACCGCCGCGCCGCGCGGGGCCAGCGTCACGGGCGGCGAAGCCGGCTTCGCCAGACCGCCCCCGGGCCCAGGGCGGTTGTGGTCATGAACGGGGTGGGCGCCGGACCCCGCCCAGAGGCGATGGCGGCCATAGTGCGGCCGGAGGCGATCGAGCGATCCTCGGCGGCGAGTGTGTCGCCGTCGCCCTCGACAGCGGCGGTGTCGCGATGCTTGATCAGCAGCCAATTGTTGCGCTTGGCCCCCGCCTTGGCGCGCAGGCGGACCAGGACCCAGCCGCCGTGCAGGCGCTCGCCCTCCATCACGAATTTGATCTCGCCGTTGGCCAGGGCGGCGCCGACGTCCTCGAACCCGGCCTCGGGGGCCCAATAGCCGCGGTCCCAGAGCTGGACAGTGCCGCCGCCATACTCGCCCTGGGGGATGACGCCCTCAAAATCGCCGTACGCGAGCGGATGATCCTCGACCTCGATCGCCAGTCGCTTGTCGGCCGGATCGAGCGAGGGGCCGCGGGCCACGGCCCAGGACTTGAAGACCGCGTCGTCCTCGAGACGCAGGTCGAAATGCAGGCGGCTGGCGTCGTGCTTCTGGATGACAAACCGGCGGTGTTTGGCCGGGGCGACCTTGGCCTCGCGGCCGGACGGCTCGGCGGTGCGGCTGAAGTCGCGCTTTTGCCGATAGGCGGCGAGCTTGGGAGCGGCCATGACCGCCTTTCAACGGCTGGCTGCGCGGCTCGATCCGGTCCGGGCGAAGAACTGAGGCCGCTCACGCCGCGTCGTGGAAAATGATCCCCAAGGTGCTGCGCGCGCCGGAGCGCAGCCGACTCACCCCGTGGCGCAGATTGACCCGATACGGGCGGCGCGTGCCGCGGGCCGGACGGTGGCTGACCGCGAAGACGACTGCGTCGCCCTGGTTAAGTGGAATGACATCGACGCGCGATTGCATGCGTGGGCGCTGCTCGGCGAGGACAAATTCACCGCCGGTGAAATCGCGGCCGGGCTCCGAAAGCAGGACCGCCACCTGGATGGGGAACACGTGCTCGCCGTAGAGATCCTGGTGCAGGCGGTTGTAGTCGCCGGGACCGTAGCTCAGCACCAGGGGCGTTGGCCGGGTCTGGCCGGCGCGGTGACAGCGTTCGAGGTAGGCCGCCAGATCGGCCGGGAAGCGCGCCTCCCCGCCCAGGAGCGCGCTCCAGCGATTGGCGACTGGCGCCAGGTGGGGGTAGAGGCTGGCGCGCAGGTTTTGGACCAGGGGCGGCAGGGGATAGGCGAAATATTTGTATTCGCCCTGGCCGAACCCGTGCCGCAGCATGTCCACTTCCTTCCGGAAGGTCTCCTTGCGGGCGTAGAGATCGATGATCCCGGCGCATTGCGCGCCCGCCAACAAGCCTGGGATCATCGCCCAGCCCTGGGCGTCGAGTTCAGCTTCGATCGCCGCCCAATCGAGGTCGTCGATCCGGTCCGCGACGTCGTCCGAGGCGATTTTCGACCTCAAGCCGCCGCCTCGCGCGCGAGCAGGGCGCGTTTGCGCTCGACCCCCCAGGCGTAGCCCGAGAGCGCGCCGTTGGTGCGCACCACCCGGTGACAGGGCACGGCCACGGCCAGGCGATTGGCCGCGCAGGCCTGGGCCACCGCCCGCGCCGAAGCCGGCGCGCCGATGCGCCGGGCGATTTCGCCGTAGCTGGCGGTCTCGCCGCCCTTGAGCTGGCGAAGGGCGTCCCACACCCGGCGCTGGAAAGCCGTGCCGCGAATGTCGAGTGGCAGATCCAGGCCGTGGCCCGGCCTTTCGACCAGGCCGACGACCTTGGCCACTGTGGCCTCGAACGCGCGGTCGGCGCCGATCAGCTCGGCGCGCGGAAACCGGTCCTGCAGATCCTTGGCCAAGGCCTCGGGATCATCGCCCATCAGGATGGCGCACACGCCCGCGTCCGTAGCCGCCACCAGGATCGCGCCCAGGGACGACTGGCCGATGGCGAAGCGGATCACCGTGCGTTCGCCGCCACGCCGAAAGCGCGTCGGGGTCATGCCCAGGGCCTCGGTCGCGTGGGCGTAGAAGCGGCCGCCGGAATTGAAGCCGGCGTCGTAGATCGCCTGGGTCACCGTGCCCTCTCCTCGAAGGCCCTGGCGCACGCGGCTGGCGCGGTGGGCATCGGCGTAGGCCTTGGGCGTGACCCCGGCCACGGCCTTGAACAGGCGGTGGAAGTGGTGGGGGCTGAGCCTCGCCGCTCGGGCCAGGTCCGCCAGCGAGGGCGGGGTCTCCGCCGACTCGATGGTCCGGCAGGCGTCGGCGACGAGGGCTGCTTGGCGGGCGGCCAGCGGGGCTTCGGTCGGTCGGCAGCGCTTGCAGGGGCGGAAGCCGGCCGCCTCGGCCTCGGCCGAAGTGACGTAGAAGCTGACGTTCTCGCGCCGCGCCGGACGGGCCGCGCACGAGGGCCGGCAATACACACCAGTGGTGCGCACGGCGAAGAAGAACTGGCCGTCAGCCTGGGCGTCGCGGCTGAGGACCGCGGCCCAGCGGGCCTCGTCGATCGGGGTTCTCTCAAGCATGACTGGCTCCTTCATATCGGGTGAAGGCGGCAATAGACCCTCCGAGGGCCGCGAAAACTCCGTCTCTTGCGCTCAAATTCGCATCGCCGGGCCGCCGTGCAAGAGGCCGCTAAGCAGGGTGTCCATCATTCGCCCGGCCAGCGCTTCGGCCGGGCCCCAATCGTGCTCCGGCATGCCGATCACGCCAGCGGTGACCCCATGCAGAGCGCAGAAGATCAGCTCCACGGCTTGGTCAGGCGTTGCGGTCATGGCCCCGGCTTCGACCGCCGCCTGGGCGGCGCCAAGGAACAGGCCGACCAGGCGGGCGAGACCCGGCGAGGTGTGGGCGAAATAGCGCTCGCCGGGGTCGGCCACGCGGTCCTCGATCAGGAACATGGCCCGGAAGTGATCCGGATTGGCCACCCAGAAAGCGGCATAGGCGGCGCCCAAGGCCCTCAGCCGACGCACCGGATCGGCCTCGCCGCTCGCGGCCTGTTCGAGACTGACATCTAGGCTGGCCAGGGCGTCTTCCCAAATGGTGCGCAGCAGGGCGCGCTTGTGCGGGAACAGGCGATAGAGGGCCGCCGCTGAGCTGCCCGCCTCCAGGGCGACATTGCGCATCGAGACGCCCTCGTAGCCGCGCTGGGCGAACAGCCGCTCGGCGGCCGTCAATATGGCGGCTCGCTGGCGTTCAACGATTGCGGCGTCGCGCGGCGGCCGGCCTTTGCGAGCATTCATGGACAGCGTTCCGAAAAATAAACTTGCATTACCGTAACGCGTTTACATAAATAGCGCTGGTATCGCAACGGGAGACGTGGATGGAGCGCAGGGCCGAGGTGATCGTGGTCGGCGCCGGCCTCGCCGGCCTCAAGGCGGCGCGCGAACTCGTCGATCTCGGCTGCTCGGTGATCGTGCTCGAGGCCGACGACCGGGTCGGCGGGCGAACCAAGCGCGGCGAAGTGGCCGGCCAGGTCGTCGATTTCGGCGGTCAGTGGGTTGGCGCGGAGCATACCGTCCTGCTGGGCGAGGCCGCGCGGCTGGGGATCGCCACCTATGCGCAATACAACACCGGCCTGACGACCCTGAGCCTCGCCGGCAAGCTCAGTCACACCAGCACCGATGTGCCGCGCATGTCGCTCCTGGCCCTCATCGAACTGGCCCGTCTGCAGAAGCGCTGGGGCCTGGACATGGCGCAGGTTCCCGCCGAAGGGCCGTGGGCCGCGCCTAAGGCGCGGGCCTGGGACGCCATGACCCTGGAATCGTGGATCATGGGCGCCCTGCGCACGCGTGAAGCGCGGGCGTTCGCCCGGCTGGTCTCGCGCGGGGCCTGGGCGGTCGAGGCCTCGCAAGTGTCTTATCTGTGGTTTCTCGACGCCCTGCGCAGCAACGGCGGTTTGGCCCATCTGATGGGGGTCAGGGGCGGCCTGCTGGAGGCCAAGCTCGTTGGCGGCATGCACCAGATCGCCGCCCGCCTGGCCGAGGAGCTGGGCGAACGGGTGGTTCTGTCAGCCCCGGTGCGCCGGATCAGCCAAAACGACGACGGCGTGCGGGTGATGAGCGACGCCGGCGAGTTCGAGGCCCGCGCGGTGATCGTGGCGACGCCGCCGGGTCCGGCCCAACGCATTCAGTTCGAGCCGCACCTGCCGGCCACACGCGATGGCCTGCATCAGCGCATGCCCATGGGCGCGATCATCAAGATCGCCGTGGCCTACGCCACCCCGTTCTGGCGCGAGGCCGGGTACTCCGGCCAGATCGCCACCGATGATGATCTGCTGGGCATCGTCATGGATGATGTCCGGCCCGACGGCGCGGCGCTGCTGCTGGCGTTCATCGAAGGCGCGCGGGCCCTGGAGATGAGCGCGGCCGGCCAAGACGCGCGGCGCGAGCGGGTCATCGCCTCGCTGACCCGCTTCTTCGGACCCCCGGCGGCCGACCCTATCGGCTATGGCGACAACGACTGGACCCTGGAACCGTGGACCCACGGCTATGTCGGAACGATGGCCCCGGGGGTGATGACCCGCTTCGGCCCCGCCCTGCGCGAAGCCTGCGGACGGGTTCATTGGGCGGGTTCGGAGACTTCGGTCGAATGGGCCGGGTGCATCGAGGGCGGCCTGCGGTCCGGGATCCGGGCCGCGCACGAGGTCGCCCGGCAACGCAATCTGTGAGGTCAGTCATGGTCGAAACCTTCACCCGCGAACATATGAAGCCGCTGATCGAGCCGTTCGGCCTTTCCGAGGCGGCGCGGTCGGGCGCCGTGCTTTACCTTGGGGGGCAGGTGGGCATGGACGCCAATCACCAGCTCGTCGCCGGCGGGCTGAGGGCTCAGGCCGCCCAGGCGTTCCGCAACATCGCCGAGATCATCGCGCTGGCGGGCGGCGACACCGACAACATCCTGCACCTCACCTGGTATCTGGTCGAGGACGGGACCGGTCGGCTGTTCATGGACGACGCCCTGGAGGTCACCGCCGCCCGCAACGAGGTGCTACCGGGGATCAAGCCGCCATCCACCGCCGTACGCGTCAAAGCCCTGCTGACGCCCGAGATCCTGATCGAGATCCAGGCCGTCGCCGCGCTGTGACGGCGATTGCGCGCCACCCTCGCGCTCCCCACTTTCGAAGTCTCACTGCAAGGGAGTTGGCAATGGCTGAGACCAGGAAGGCCCGCGCCGTGGGCTTCAACCACGTGGCGCTCGAGGTTGGCGATATCGACGAGGCATTGGCATTCTACGGCCGTCTGTTCGATTTCGAGTTGCGCGGCAAGAGCGCCGAGATGGCGTTCATCGATCTCGGCGACCAGTTCATCGCCCTGCAGAGGGGCCGTAGTCAGCCGGCCGACGACGGGCGCCATTTTGGCCTGGTGGTCGACGACAAGGAGGCGGTGCGCCAGGCGCTGGGCGAAGCCGGGGTGTCGGCGCTGCCCGGCCCGTTCCTCGACTTCCGCGATCCGTGGGGCAACCGCATCGAGATCGTCGGCTATGACAATATCCAGTTCACCAAGGCCCAGCACGTGCTGCGCGGCATGGGCCTGGAGCGGCTGCAAAAATCGAGCAGCGCGATCAAGGAACTCGCCGACAAAGGCATGGCCCCCGGTTAGATTTTGCCGCCGCTGTCGGGCGGGCGCATATTCGGACGTTCTTGGGACTGAGCCATCGCGAGCGCCGTCATGCAGTACGCCATCCTTTGCTATCACGACGAAGGCCACGTCTGGTCGTGGTCGAAGGAGGAAGAGGCGACGGTCATGGGCCGCCTGGCCGAGGTGCGCTCCAGCCTCGCGGCCCGAGGCAAGCTTGGGGCCTCACTGCGGCTGATGCCGACCGGGGCCGCGACCACCCTGCGCAAGAGCCAGGATCCGCCACTGGTCATCGATGGCCCGTTCGCCGAGACCAAGGAACAGTTGCTGGGCCTGTACCTGATCGACGCCGAGGATCTCGAGGACGCCTTAGGGGTGGCCAGGGAGCTGGCCAAAGCCAATCCCGGCGGGGCGTATGAGATCCGCCCGATCGCTCTTTATAATGCCGACGCCCGCGCCGAACGGGTCGCCTGAACCGGCCATCATGACCGACCTGGCGTGGATCGAGGGCGCTTTGACCGGCGCCCGGCCACGAGTCGTGAGCGCTCTGTTGCGCTATTTCCGTGATCTCGACACCGCCGAGGAAGCCTTCCAGGAGGCGTGCCTGCGAGCGTTAAAGACCTGGCCGGTCAAAGGCCCGCCCCGCGATCCCACCGCCTGGCTGGTCCTGGTCGGGCGCAATGCAGCGCTGGACGGCGTCCGCCGCCGCGCCCGCGAGCGGCCGCTGCCCGAGGAGGCAGAGATCTCGCATCTCGATGACGTGGAGACCTCCCTGGCCGAGCGGCTCGACGAAGGCCACTACCGCGACGACATCCTGCGCCTGCTGTTCGTGTGCTGTCATCCCGACCTGCCGGACACGCAACAGATCGCGCTGGCCCTGCGCATCGTCTCAGGCCTCAGCGTCGCGGAGATCGCCCGGGCGTTTCTGGTCAGCGACGCCGCCATGGAGCAGCGCATCACCCGGGCCAAGGCGCGAGTCGCCAAAGCCGAGGTTCCCTTCGAGGCCCCGACGGCGGCCGATCGATCCGAGCGCGTGGCCCGCGTCGCGGCCATGATCTATCTGGTGTTCAACGCCGGCTATTCGTCCCTCGCGGCCGAAGCGGGCGAGCGCCTGTGCGCAGAAGCCATTCGCCTTGGTTGGCTGCTGCTGCGGCTGTTCGAAAGCGAACCGGAAATCATGGGGCTCCTGGCCCTGCTGCTGCTGCAGCACGCCCGCCGCCAGGCTCGGTTGAACGAGGCCGGCGAAGTGATCTTGCTCGATGACCAGGACCGCAGCCTGTGGGACGCGGGATCGATCGCCGAGGGCCTGGCCCTGATTGACAAAGCCATGCGCCACCGCCGACCGGGGCCCTATCAGATCCAGGCCGCCATCGCCGCGCTCCACGCTCGCGCCGCCCGGGCTGAGGACACCGACTGGGCGCAGATCGAGGCCCTGTACGTCGCGCTGGAACGTCACCAGCCCTCGCCCGTGGTGACCCTCAATCGCGCTGTCGCCGTGTCCAAAATCGCCGGACCGGAAGCGGCTCTGGATCTGATAACGCCCCTGGAAGCGCGCCTGAGCGGCTATTTCCACTATTTCGGCCTCAAGGGCGCGCTTCTCTTGCAATTGCAGCGCCTCGGCGAGGCGCACGCGGCCTTCGATCGGGCGATCGCCCTGGCCGCCGACCCGGCCCAGGCCGCGCACATCCGCGGGCAACTGGACCGCCTTTCACGGAATCCGTTCGTCGCCCAGGCCGAAAATTCTGCGCGCGGTGTCGAAACCGTCGCTCCGCCGTCGTCCTAGGCTCGTATTCGAGTCCACATCCAACAGCGAGACTGTCCATGGCCGTCACTGGCAAATTCAACTGGTACGAACTGATGACGACCGACACCACGGCCGCGCAGGCGTTCTACGGCAAGGTGGTCGGGTGGACGTCGGAAGACGTCGGCCAGGGAGCCTATTTCACTTTCAACACCCCGCAAGGCGGTGTCGCCGGCCTGCTGAAGCTGGAGGATCGGGCGTGGTCCGGGCCAGTCTGGCTGGGCTATGTGGCGGTCGACAACGTCGATGACTATGCCCAGCGGTTCGAGGCCGCCGGCGGCGCCGTGCACCAAGCTCCTGCCGACATTCCCGGAATCGGCCGGTTTTCCGTGGTCGCCGACCCGCAGGGGGCGGCGCTGGTCCTGTTCGCGCCGCTGCCGCGCGCCGACGGCGCCGCCCCGCCGGCAATGGACGCGCCCGGTTACCCATGCTGGCGCGAACTGGTGACCACCGACGGCCCGTCGGCGTTCGAGTTCTATGCGAAAATGTTCGGATGGGAGAAATCCGCCGGGCACGACATGGGGCCGATGGGCGTCTATCAGCTGTTCGCCTACGACGGCGCCGACCGGGGCGGGATCGTGACCCGGCCGCCGCAAATCCCACAGTCATTCTGGGGCTACTATTTCCGCGTCGACGCCATCGGCGCGGCCACGGAGCGACTGAAGGCGGGCGGCGGGGCGGTGGTCAACGGGCCCATGCAGGTGCCGACCGGCGACTGGGTGGTCCAGGCCACCGACCCGCAGGGGGCTGCCTTCTCGCTGCAAAGCCCCAACGCCTAAGGGGCCAGGCGCCCGCCGGGTCCGTCGCATCCTCCTCGGCCTGACCGACTCGCCCATGGCCCCGAACCCGGCGCGGATCGGTCGGTGCAGCCGAAGGGGCCCGTGTCAGCCTGTCGGCTTGCGGCCGAGTGTATATCCGCATCCCAGTTCCTCGTGAAACAAGGCGGCGGGTTCATTCGAGAGCGCCGCTCTGAGATCGGCCTCGAACCGCGGGAAATCCTCACCCAGGGCCACCTTCGAACACACGGAAGTGGACTGCAGGTAGCCGATGATTTCCTCGACCGACCAGTCCTGCGGCTCCCGGAACGCGCGGCTCGCGACCTGAGCAAAGCCGGCCGCGCCCAGCACGCGTTCGGCTGCGCCCCGGCCCAGGTCAGCCCCCGGCCGTCCTTTAGCCCACCCTTCGGGAAACGCCCGGCTCATCCACCGCCGGGCCACCTCTGCCACTGTCTTCTGCCAAGGCTCGCGCCCGTCGAGTATGCCGTCGGTTCCGAGCGTGGCTAGTGAGCCGCCAGGTCTGAGCCAGCCGAGCGCCTTTTCCGCGATCAAGACCTGATCCAACCGATGGAAGGCTTCCCCGATCGTTATGAGGTCGATCGAGTTCGGGGCCAGTTCCAATTCTTCCGCCCAGCCCACTAGCCAAGTGACGCTGCCAATTCCTCGGCGTGCGGCCTCCCGTCTCCCGACCTCGATCATCTCCGGTTCAAGATCGATTGCCCATACAGCGGCGAACGATCCGGCGAGGTCCAGCGCCACGCGCCCGGGTCCGCAGGCAAGGTCCAGCAACTCGCCTCCCGACGGCGGCGCCGCACGCCTCAGAAGATCGTCGAGCAACGCCTTGGGATAGGGCGGACGATACCGAAGGTAGGCGTCGGCGGTCCCCGCAAAGGCGCCCGCGCGCAGATTAGCTTGACCAGTTTCCAACCGTCCTCCGCCATCGTCAGCCTGCCTCGGCCCCGGCCGCATGCTCGGCCAGGCTTTTGACCGCCTCGCCCATGGCCCTGAACCCGGCCCGGATAGGCTCGCGCAGCCGGCGGGCGACGCTCGGCCCCAGCATGCCGTCGAACATCTCGCCGTTTGAAAAGATGCACGAGCCGGGGGCGAGTTCCTCGATCTCGAAATAGCGGATGGATTTTATGAGCCCGCCCAACATCTTGATTTGCCAGAGGAGCTGTTCGTTGGGGATCCAGTCGAGTACGACCGGGCGGATGGCGCGCGGCGCCTGGCCGGGCAGCGTCACCTCCAGATCGAGGGGGGCACCCATGCGGATGACGCCCTGGGCCTTGGTGTAAAGCGGGTTCCAGTTCGGCCAGGCTTCGATGTCGGCGATCAGGCGCCAGATGGTCTCGGCGGAGGCGCGCACGCCTGTGCGATGCTCAAGCTTGACCCGCATCAGGCGCGTTCCTTGAGTTTCCAGCTCGCGCCGCCTGGATTGTCCATCACCTCGATCTTCATCAGCGCCAGTTCGTCGCGAATGGCGTCGGCGCGCTTCCAGTCCTTGGCGGTCCGGGCTCGGGCGCGTTCGGCCAGCAACGCATCGACGTGGGCGGCCAGCGCCGGGTCGGCCCCGCCGTGGAACCACGCCCGCGGGTCGGCGGCCAGGAACCCGGTGAGGGCGCCGCCGGCCAGGAGTTGGCCTTTCGCCAGGGCGCGCTCCGCGGCCGTCCCACCCTCCAGGCGCCGGGCCAAAGCGAACAGTTCGGCGTTGGCCCGGGGCGTATTCAGATCGTCGTCGAGCGCGGCCAGGAAAGCCGGCGACGGCTGGTCGGTGGATGGGGTCACGTCCGCGGCCCGCTCGAGCGCCCCATAGAGCGTATCCAGCGCCGCCTTGGCGGCGGTCGCGCTTTCGTCGCTCCAGGCCAGAGGTTGGCGGTAATGCGAGGCCAGCAGCGCCCAGCGTAGGGCCTCGGGCGGCCAGCGGGTCACCAGGGCGTGGACCAGCTCAACATTGCCCAGGCTCTTGGACATCTTCTCCGAGCCCATGTTTAGGAAGCCGTTGTGCAGCCAATAGTTGGCGTAGCCGTCGCTATGGCCGCCGGCGCACATGCCCTGGGCCCGCTCGTTCTCATGATGCGGAAAGATGAGGTCGTTACCGCCGCCATGGATATCGATCGGCAGGCCCAAGGTCTGTTCGATCATCGCCGAGCATTCGATATGCCAACCCGGCCGGCCGGGCCCGAAGGGGCTGGGCCATACTGGCTCGCCGGGCTTGGACGGCTTCCACAGCACGAAATCGGCCGGGTGGCGCTTGTAGGGCGCGACCTCGACCCGGGCGCCGGCGATCATGTCCTCCTGGGACCGGCGCGAGAGCTGGCCGTATTCGGGCATAGAGGGCACGTCGAACAGCACATGGCCTTCCGCCTGATAGGCATGGCCGAGGGTGATCAGCCGCTCGATCATCGCGATCATGGCGGGGATATGTGCCGTCG
>DASXMK010000122.1:0-2250 GCA_036495705.1 Caulobacteraceae bacterium
TACATGAGCGAATTTTGGCAGGAGTCGTTCCTCGATCGCGGCATCGACGGCTTCGACATGATGTCCTATCCCCTGAACGCGCCGATCAGCTGCCGCCCCGATTGGCGCGTCAAAGGCCAGCGCCCCGGCGCCAGCCTCGAGGCCATGCGCACCCAGGCCCTGGACGCGTTCGGTATCGCCACGGCGATCTGCAACCCGCTCACCGGGGGCCAGGTCGCTGTCAGCGAGACTATGGGCGCCGCCATCTGCTCCGCGGTGAACGACTGGATCAGCGAACACTGGCTCGACCACGAGCCGCGGTTGCGCGCCTCCATCGTCGTCCCCGCCCAAGCGCCCCTGCTGGCGGCCCAGGAAATCGACCGTTGCGCGCACGACCGCCGTTTCGTCCAGGTCCTCATGCCGGTCGCCTGCGAGATGATGCTCGGGCGCTCCTACTACTGGCCGATCTGGGAAGCCGCGTCGCGGCACGGTCTGCCGATCGGTATCCACGCCGGCAGCATGTATCGCTACGCACCCACATCGACCGGCTGGCCCTCGCACTATCTGCACGACTATGTGGCGCAGTCGCAAACCTTCGAGGATCAACTCCTCAGCCTGATCTCCAACGGCGTGTTCAACAAATTTCCGGCGCTGAAGTTCGTCCTGCTGGAATCCGGCGTCACCTGGCTGCCCGGCTTCATCTGGCGCGCGGTCAAGACCTGGCGCGGCGTCCGCGCCGAGGTGCCCTGGGTCAACCGTTCCCCCGCCGAGATCATCCGCGACAACATCCGCCTGACCATGCAGCCGTTCGACGCCCCCGATCGGAACGCTGTCGAACGCATCGTCGGACAAATCGACGCCGATCATATGCTGCTGTTCGCCTCCGACTATCCACACTGGCAGTTCGACGGCGACGCCATCCTCCCGTTCGGCCTCCACGCCGACCTGCAACACAAGATGCGCGTCGACAACCCGCTGGAAACCTATTCCCGCCTGCAGGAGACAGTGCCATGAACGCACCCGTCGACACACACCCGCATTCAACCGAGCTTCGCCCAACTGAGCTTCACGATGGCATCATCGACTGCGATATCCATCCCTACCCGAAGGCCGGCGCCCTGAGCGCCTACCTGTCGGAGCGCTGGCGCAAACACCTGGCGGAATACGGCAAATTCAACTGCGGCCCGTACGCCGATCGCGGCACCTATCCACGGTTTTCGCCCAATACCTCGCGGCGCGATTCCTGGCCGCCCAACGGCGGCCTGCCCGGCTCCGATGTTGATTTCATGCGAAACCAACTTCTCGACCCCTACAACATCGCCTACGGCGTCCTGGAACCCCTGCTGGGCGGCAACACATCCCGAAATCTCGACGAGGCAGCCGCGCTGTGCGGCGCCATGAACGACTGGCAGGCAAACGAATTCGTCGACCCGGAACCACGCCTGCGCGCCTCGATATTGGTCCCCTCGGACGATCCCGAAGCCTCCATCAAGGAAATCGAAAAGCGAGCCCCAGACTGGCGATTCGCTCAAATCCAGCTCGGTTCCAAAACCTCCGAGCCGCTCGGACGCCGCCGCTACTGGCCGATTTTCGCTGCCGCCCAGGCCAACAACATGTCCATTGGCCTGCACATCGGCGGCACCCAGAACAGCGCCCCGTCCGCCGGCGGCTGGCCGCAGTTCTACATCGAGGACCACCACGTCCTGGTCCACTCCATGCAGAACCAGGCCGCCAGCATGATCCTGGAGGGCGTCTTCGAGGCCTTCCCGCGGCTGAAAGTCGTGCTGATCGAAGGCGGCTTCGCCTGGGTGCCTCAGCTCGCCTGGCGTCTCGACGCCCATTGGGCAAAGATGCGCGACGAAGTTCCGCATCTGAAGCGCAAACCCTCGGACTATATGCGGACGAATCTCTGGTTCGCGACACAGCCGGTCGAGGAACCGGAACATCCCGACGATCTCCGCCAGATCTTCGAATGGATCGGCTGGGACCGCATGATCTATTCCAGCGACTATCCCCACTGGGATTTCGACGATCCCCACTTGGCCTTCAAGTTCCAGATGACCGAGACCGAAAAGCAGAAACTGTTCCGCGGCAACGCGCTGGATGTCTATACATTTAGATAGCCGAACGCATGCACACCCGCGCGTCATGGCCGGGCTTGGCCCGGCCACCCACGACTTGCCCATAGTCAACCAGCCCAAGTCGTAACAAAGCGCCGCACCTGCCGCCGCGCCTTCGCCCGCAGACAAACCGCCTCGAACTGCCGCGCCA
>DASXMK010000123.1:0-2242 GCA_036495705.1 Caulobacteraceae bacterium
CAAGGCCTCCTCGCCCAGGATAGCCCCGCCCAGCACCCGGCCCTGGCCGTCGATGTGCTTGGTGGCCGAATAGACCACGATATCGGCGCCAAGCTTCAGCGGGGCCTGGAAGATCGGGGTGGCGAAGACGTTATCGACCACAACCTTGGCTCCACTTTCCCGGGCGAGGGCGGCGATAGCAGCGATGTCGCACATCTCCAGCAGCGGGTTGGCCGGGCTCTCCAGGAAGAACAGCCGCGTGTTTGGCCGCACCGCGGCGCGCCAGGCGGCGAGGTCCGGGCCGTCGACCAGGGTGGTCTCGACGCCGAACCGCGGGGCCCAGACGTTGAGGATCCAGCGGCACGAGCCGAACAGGGCCTTGCCGGAGACGACGTGATCGCCGGCGCGCAGCAATCCGGTCAGCGCCAGGTGCACCGCCGCCATGCCGGAGGCCGTGGCCCGGCACGCCTGCGCGCCCTCAAGCAGCGCCAGGCGCTGTTCGAACATCCGCACCGTCGGATTGCCGTAGCGGGCGTAGATGAAGCCAGGCTCGGCCCCGCTAAAGCGGGCGTCGGCGGCCTCGGCGCTGTCATAGGCAAAGCTCTGGGTGAGGTAGAGGGCCTCAGCGATCTCGCCGTGGGGCGAGCGCGCCAGCCCGCCGCGCACCAGGCGCGTGGCCACCTCCCAATCGTTCGGATCTTCAGCCATGCCGCGGTCCTGGCGGGAAAAGGGGGCGCATCAAAGGCGCCGGACCCCAGGCGGTCAATCCCGCGTGGCCGCGGCCAGCGGTGATTTGGCTCGACCGCGCCCCTTCCCCACGTGAACCGCGATCACTAAGATAAGGCCGACTGACCCCGCCGGCTTCAGACCGCGGGTCCTTCCAGCCAGGCGCCTCAAGGGAGATCGGCATGCGCGAATACATGAAATTCTACATTGACGGCGAATGGGTCGACCCGGTCACGCCCAAGAGCCTCGACGTGATCAATCCGGCCACCGAGGAAGTCGCCGGACGCATCTCCGCTGGCTCCGCAGCCGATGTCGACAAAGCGGTCAAGGCCGCGCGCAAGGCCTTCGAGACCTTCTCCAAAACCAGCCGCGAGGAACGCATCGACCTCTTGGAGCGCATCCAGGCGGAATACCAGAAGCGCTTTGGCGATATCGCCCACGCCATCACTGAGGAAATGGGCGCGCCGGCCAGCCTGGCCCAGAGGGCTCAGGCGCCAATCGGCATCGCCCACATCGCCACCGGCATCGCGGTGCTGAAGAACTTCCAGTTCGAGGAAGACCGCGGGGCCACGCGCATCGTCAAGGAGCCGATTGGCGTGTGCGGCATGATCACCCCGTGGAACTGGCCGATCAACCAGATCGCCTGCAAGGTGATCCCGGCCCTGGCCACCGGCTGCACCATGGTGCTCAAGCCGTCGGAAGAAGCGCCGTTCTCGGCCATCATCTGGGCTGAAGTCATGCAAGCGGCGGGCGTGCCGGCGGGCGTGTTCAACCTGATCAACGGAACCGGGGCCGAGGTCGGCGCGGCCATCTCCAGCCACCCGGACATCGACATGGTTTCGTTCACCGGTTCGACCCGGGCCGGGATCGAGGTGGCCAAGGCGGCCGCCCCGACGGTCAAGCGCGTCGCCCAGGAGCTGGGCGGCAAGAGTCCCAACATCATCCTGGAGGACGCCGACTTCACCGCCGCGGTGGGCGGCGGCGTCCAGCACGTGATGCAGAACTCCGGCCAGTCGTGCAACGCGCCTACGCGCATGCTGGTGCCGGGCAAGATGATGGGCGAGGCCATCGCCATCGCCAAGCAATCGGCGGAGTCGACCACGGTCGGCGATCCGAACGGCAATTTCCAGATCGGTCCGGTGGTCAACAAGACCCAGTGGGAAAAGATCCAGCGCCTGATCAAGGCGGGCATCGACGAGGGCGCCACCCTGGTCACCGGCGGGACCGGCCGGCCCGACGGCCTGGACAAGGGCTTCTATGTGAAGCCGACCGTGTTCGCCAACGTCAACAACGACATGACCGTGGCCAAGGAGGAAATCTTCGGCCCGGTGGTCTCGATCCTCGGCTACGACTCCGTCGACGAGGCGGTGAAGGTCGGCAACGACACCGAATACGGCCTGGCCGCCTACGTTTCCGGGACCGACATGGCCAAGGTGCGCGACGTGGCCTCGAAGCTGCGCGCGGGCCAGGTGTCGATCAACGGCGGCGGCGGTGACATGACCGCTCCGTTCGGTGGCTACAAGATGAGCGGCAATGG
>DASXMK010000124.1:0-1659 GCA_036495705.1 Caulobacteraceae bacterium
CGCCCAGACCGGGCGCGAGACCGGCATCGTCTCCGACGCCCAGTATCGCTTCGCCCGTGGCGTCGATCCGGCCTCGCTGGTCCCCGGGATCGAACAAGCCACGGCCCTGATCCTGGAGCTGTGCGGCGGCGAAGCCTCCGAGACGGTACTGGCCGGAACGCCGCCGGCCGCGCGCCCGTCGGTGGCTTTCGACCCGGCCTATGTGAAGAAACTGGCCGGGCTGGAGATCGCCGAGGCGCGGGTGTGGAAGATCCTCACCGATCTCGGCTTCGAGCGCCTGGGCGATACGGTCCAGCCGCCGAGCTGGCGCCCAGACGTCGAAGGCAAGGCCGACCTGGTGGAAGAAGTGGCGCGCATCGCCGGCTATCCCGCCCTGCCGGCCACGCCCCTGCCGGAAACGGCGCGGGTGGCCAGCGGTGTGCTCACACCCCGCCAGACGCGCATGCGCATCGCCCGGCGAGAACTGGCCGCGGCCGGCTATCAGGAGACCCTGACCTGGTCGTTCATCGCCCGGGCCACGGCGGCCCTGTTCGGCGGCGGGCGGCAGGCCCTGGTCCTGGAAAACCCGATCGCCGCCGAACTCGACTGCATGCGGCCCTCGATCCTGCCGGGCCTCATCGAGGCGGCGGGCCGCAACGCCCGGCGCGGCTTTGCCGACTGCGCCCTCTATGAGATCGGCCCGGTGTTCGCCGGCGACGAGCCGGGCGACCAACGCACCGCCATCGCCGCGGTCCTGGTTCCCTCGGTGGCCAAGCGCTGGGAGGGCGGGGCGCCTGAGGACCTCTACGCCCTGAAGGGCGATCTTCTGGCCCTGCTCGAGGAGATCGGCGCGCCGGCCGCTTCGTTGCAGACGGTGCAGGACGGGGCCCCGCCGTGGTGGCGGCCGGGACGCTATGCGCGCCTGCAACTCGGCCCCAAGGCGGTGCTGGCGGCGTTCGGCGAGATCCATCCGCGGGTGCTGGCGGCGCTCGATGTGGAAGGGCCGATCCTGGCCTTCGAAGCCTGGCTGGAGGCCATCCCCGAGGGGCGCAAGAAAGCGGCCAAGACCCGTCCGGCGGCGCAACTTTCGGCGCTGATGCCGCTGAAGCGCGATTTCGCCTTCGTGGTGGCCCGGGAAACGCCGGCCGGCGAGGTGGTTCGGGCCGTGGCCAGCGCCGACCGGAGCTTGATCGCCGGGGTTCGGGTGTTCGATGTCTATGAAGGCAAGGGCGTGGCGGGCGGGCGCAAGTCCGTGGCCGTCGAGGTGACCATCCAGCCGCGCGAGCGCACCCTGGGCGAGGCCGACCTCGAAGCCCTGTCGGGCAAGATCATCGCCGCCGCCGCCAAGGCCGTGGGGGCGACCCTACGGAGCTAGGACCTTGGCCCGCTGGTCGGCGCGGCCCATGGCCAGGAGCGGCGCATCGGCGTCCTGGGCGGCGCTGAACGCGGCCTTGGAATCGAGACCCCGCCAGCGCGCGGCGATCAAGCTCTGGGCGACCGCCGAGCCCAGGGTCTCGCCGGGGCCAAGCACGATCAGGCGGTCGGGCGCGAACTCGCGCACCGCAACCCGAATGGCGCTGGTGAAGTCGTAGGTCGCCACCACCTGTTCGCCGAGGGTGTAGTTCCACAGGGCGGCCGGCTCGGTGGCGTGCGGGCGCCAGATGCGCCCGGCCCCGTCGA
>DASXMK010000125.1:0-2174 GCA_036495705.1 Caulobacteraceae bacterium
GGGACCAATCGAAGAATTCGCAAGTTATCCACAGAACATACACAGAACAGAGATGGCGAGCGCCTAAAGCGCGCGCCTGGGCGGCCTCGTCAGCAAACAAGAGATCGAATCAGACGGCCTGTAAGCCGGGTTCTGTGCCGCCCCCAAGGATTGCTCCTCAGGGACGCGGCGGCCATCCCTCTGGACCGTCCGTCACCGGACGGTTCTCGCGACCTACCCGGACGCCTGGGCCGGCGACGGCCCTGCCCGCTCCCATACGCGACGCGAAGCGGACGCGACGTCCCTATTTGGTCTTGCTCCAGGCGGGGCTTGCCATGCCGTCCCCGTCACCGGGTCCGCGGTGGGCTCTTACCCCACCCTTTCACCCTTGCCCTCCTTGGCCGAGGCTTCGGAGGGCGGTTTGCTTTCTGTGGCGCTATCCCTGGGGTCACCCCCGGCGGGCGTTACCCGCCGCCTTGTCGCCGTGGAGCCCGGACTTTCCTCCCTTCGTCCCGCAAGCGGGACCAAGAGCGACCGCCCGGCCGTCTGATCCGCCTCAAAGGGTGGGCGCCGCGCCTGCTCGCGTCAAGCCATATACGATCTGGTCGAAGTAGCGGCCCTTCCAGAAGCCATAGCCGGCGAGCACGCCCTCGCGGGTGAAACCATGGCGCTCCAGGAGAGCGCACGAGCGAGCGTTGCCGGGAGTGACGAAGGCCTCAAGGCGATGGAGGCCAAGGCGGTTCCAGCCGAACTCTACCGTCGCTGGAAGGACTGCCGCCATCACCCCCCGACCCTGCCACCGCCCGGTGAGGTCGTAGGCGATCTCGCCCCGCCGACCGCGCTCGAGCGTGATGCGGTTATAGCCGCAGGTGCCAACGAAGGCGCCGGTTCGCCGCACGCGGATCGACCAACGCAGCCCCGAGCCCAAGGCGCGCTGGCTCTTGGCCCAGTCGATGATCGCCCGGGCCTCGTCGATATGGCTGAGGGGCTCGATATCCATCCATTCGACGACCCGCGGGTCGGAGAACTCAGCCAGCAGTTCGGCCGCGTCGGACATCTCCAGCGGCTTGAGCGCGAAATCGCCGGCGGCGACGATCAGGTCGCCGGCAAGGTCCGGATCGGGGGCGATCATTGGGTTTCGCCGGCCAGGCGCAGGAGCGCCATCAGCCGGGCGCGGGTCTCGCCATCGGCGACGCCATCACAGACGGACGGCCGCCAGTGGCGCTGGAAAGCCGCGACCACGCCGGCGAGGGCGTCATCGAACGCCCCCGACGCGGCCGCGTCATAGCCCAATCGGGCCAGCGCCCCGCGCAGGACCACGACCGGGAAACCCTCCGCTCCAATCTTCAGGGCGGCGCCAGGGGCGGCTGGCGGTTCGACCCATAGGCCGTGGCCGGCCGCCGCCAGCTCGCGCCACGGGAACAGCTCGCCGGGATCCTGTTTGCGCTGCGGCGCGACGTCTGAATGGCCGAGGATCAGCGCGTCGTCGATGGTCCAGCGGCTGCGGATTTCGCTCAGAAGCTCGGTGAGAGCCGCGATCTGCGCCGGCGGGAACGGGCGGTAGCCGAACTCGTGCCCGGGATTGACGATCTCGATCCCGATCGACCGGCCGTTGGTGTCGGTCACGCCTTTCCACGACGAGGCGCCGGCATGCCAGGCGCGGCGCGCTTCGTCGACCAGGGAAAACACCCGGCCGTCCTCCTCCACCAGATAGTGGGCCGAGACCTGGGCGGCGGGGTCGCGCAGACGCGCCAGAGCCGCCTCGCCGGTCTCCATGCCGGTATAGTGCAGGACGATCATGTCCGGCGGCGTCCGGCGGGCGTCGAAGTTCGGCGAGGGCGCCGCGATCACACGCACCGCCCGCGCCGCTCAGGCGGCCTTGGCGAACGCCAGGGCCTCATAGCGCGCAAGGTGGTGGTCCACCGAGCCGAACTGGCTCTCGATCAGGGTGGCGCGCTTGAAATAGTGGCCGATGGCCATTTCGTCGGTCATGCCCATGCCGCCGTGCAGCTGGATGGCGTTCTGGCCTACGAACCGGCAGGCTCGGCCGATCTGCACCTTGGCGGCGGAGACCGCCTTGGCCCGCTCGGCGGCGCCCTCGCCTAGCTTGATGTGGGCCATGTAGGTCATGGAGACTGCCTGTTCGACCTGCATGAACATGTCGACCATGCGGTGCTGGAGCACCTGAAAGGCGG
>DASXMK010000126.1:0-2773 GCA_036495705.1 Caulobacteraceae bacterium
ACGCCGACGACGTGGCGCGCAGCCTGTCGGGCCCGATGGCGGCGGCGGTGCGGGTGCTGGGGCCGATCATCTTCGCGGTCCAGACGGTGGTCCGCGGCACTCTGCGCCTGTTCGGCGTCACCCTCGATCCGGGGACCGACGTCCTGGCCGCGCATGAGGAAATCCGTGGGGCGGTGGAATACCACCACTCCGAAGGGGCGGTGGAGAGCGGCGACCGGCGCATGCTGGGCGGCGTTCTGGACCTGGCCGAAGTGACCGTCTCGGAGGTGATGGTGCACCGCAGGTCGATGACCTTGTTCGACGCCGACCTGCCCACGGCCGAGCTGGTCAATCGGGCCCTGGCCTCGGAACACTCGCGCCTGCCGCTCTATCGCGGCGAACCGGACAACGTCGTCGGCGTGCTGCACACCAAGGATATGTTCCGGGCCCTGGCCACCGCCGAGGGCCGGGCCGGCGACATCGACATCGCCGCGGTGATGCGCGAGCCGTGGTTCATTCCCGAAACCACCCACCTGAAGGAACAGCTCGACGCCTTCCTCAAGCGCCGCCGGCATTTCGCCCTGGTGGTCGACGAGTACGGGGCCTTGCAGGGGCTGGTGACCCTGGAAGACATCCTCGAAGAGATCGTCGGCGAGATCGACGACGAGCATGACGAGGCCATCCAGGGCGTGCGCCGGCAGGCCGACGGCTGGGTGCACGTGGACGGCGATGTCACCGTGCGCGACCTCAACCGCGCCCTCGATTGGAACCTTCCCGACGACCATGCGGTGACCGTCGCCGGGCTGGTGATCCACGAGGCCCGGGCGATCCCGGAGCCCGGACAGATGTTCCGCTTCCACGGTCATCAGTTCCGCATCCTGCGGCGCCAGCGCAATCAGATCACCCAGCTCGCTGTCGGGCCGCCCACCGCGCCGTCGGAGGGTTGAGTCGGCCATCGCTCAGTCACATAATGGCCATTCCGCAGGGCCATGCTGACCGCTCAAAGAGGGGAGTCGGCGTTGAGCGCCACCACCGAATTCGAAGGCCGACGGGTCCTCCTGGTCGAAGACGAGACCATGATCGCCATGCTGCTCGAGAACATGCTCGGGGACCTCGGCTGTGAAGTGGTCGGACCGGCCTACGCCCTCGATCCGGCCCTGGCGCTGGCGGCCGGCGACGAGGCCATCGATGTCGCCATCCTGGATGTGAACCTGGCCGGCCGGCCGGTGTTCGAACTGGCCGACGCCCTGCGCGTGCGCGGCGTGCCGATGGTGTTCTCCACCGGTTATGGGGCGCGCGGCCTGCGTGAAATCGACCGCGACGTGCCGGTGCTCGGCAAGCCGTTCCAGGCCCGGGAACTGGCCGTGGCCCTGCGCCAGGCTTTGGAGCCTTAAGAGCATCCTCACTAGCGCTGGGTGCTAGGTCACAAATCTCGTTTGAACCGCAGAGACGCAGAGACGCAGAGGTGAGTTCACCCCGAGCGCACGAGGCGCTTGATCCCGTCCTTAATGAGCGGAACGTTGAAGTTTATCAGGAGGCCGAGCTGGCGATCTGAAAGCTTCAAATAGGTAAGGAGCTGGGCGTCATGCATTGCTCGTAGACGGACTCCAGCAAGCCAGGCCCTAGCGCGTGATGGACCGCAAAGGCCGAGTCGACGATCACGCCAGACACGCGGTTATGCTCTGGGCTCAGTTCCATGGTCCCCGCCCTCTGGTTCGGCCGTCTATACGGCGCGAAGCGCCAAGATTCTTCTCTGCGTCTCTGCGCCTCTGCGGTTAAAAAAAGCTGGGCTATTCCCCCGGCGCGAGGGCGTGGATCGACAGGGCGTGCACCGGGCCGGCCAATTCATCGGCCAGGACGCGCATGACGAGGCGTTGACGGGCCAGGCGGCCCAGGCCGGCGAAGGCGGCGCTTTCCACGGTCAGATCGAAGTGGCTCTCGACGCCGGCGTGGGCGTGCCCCTGGTGACGGGAGGACTCGTCTTTCAGCTCGAGGCGTGAAGGAGACATTGCGGCCCGGAGTTTCGCCTCCACGGACCTAGCCACGGCCCCCATCATCAGGCTCCTCGATACGGATTGTCAATTCTTGAACTGTAGCTCATCGGACCCTTAAGTTCAGCCCATGGCCGCCCGGTTCCAATACAAGCCGCGCTTCATCGATATCCGCGTCCGCCCGCCGGCGGACGAGGAGGATCGCGAGGACGTGACCGCCCTGAAGCCGGGCGAACGGGCCTGTGAACATCCCGGCTGCCGCCTCGCCGGCTCGACGCGCGCGCCCAAGTCCCGGGACATGTTGGGCGAGCACTACTGGTTCTGCCAGGCCCACGCCGGCGAATACAATCGCTCGTGGAACTTCTTCGCCGGCATGAGCGAAGACGAGGTGCGGGCGCGGATAACCGACGACCTGAGCTCGGGCGGTCGGCCGACATGGCCGTTCAAGGCCAGCCCCAAAAGCCGCGAGGCCTCGGCCGCGCGCGGCTTCTTCCGCGATCCGTTCAACCTGTTCGCCGGCTCGGCCCAGGCCCGCGAACGCGCCGCCCGCGACCGCAGCCTCGGGCGGCTGGAGATGCAGGCCCTGGCCGATCTCGACCTCGAGCCCGGGGCTGAGCGGCCGGCCATCCGGGCCCGCTACGCCGAACTGGTCAAGCGCTGCCATCCGGACGCCAACGGCGGCGACCGCTCGGCCGAGCACAAGCTGCAAAGGGTGATCCGCGCCTACAAGACCCTGCGCAAGGCCAAGCTCGCCTAGGACCCATGTCGGCCCCCTCCACCGCTTCGCGGTCCCCCTCCCCCTG
>DASXMK010000127.1:0-2212 GCA_036495705.1 Caulobacteraceae bacterium
TGGAGCTGTGGGTGGCCGTGCCGGCCTTCAAGTCCGGTGCGTTGGCCACGGGGCGGTTCGACATTCGCCTGTTGTTCGCCAGCCTGACACGCCGACAGTCGCCATAGAGCAAACCCCGTTCAGACGGAATCGGCTGAGCGGGGATGATTGCTCTGGATTCAAAAGTGCAGAGCCATTCTGCGCTCGCATCTGTTCCGTGCAAACGCATCAGGCTCTGGGGGCCGACAACTGCGCAGCGCGGAATGCGGGCTGGCTGGCTCAGGTCCCGTCGTCGGGCTGAGGGTCCGGCTGCGCCGCTGGCGCCTCGGGCTCAGCCGGCTCCACCCCGTTCGGAGCCTCGGCGTCCGGCGTCTCCAGCCCGGCCAGGGCCTGGTCGATGGCGTCGGTCGGTGACGGCGGCAAGGGGACGCCGCCCGGGATCGGCAGGGCGTTCAAACGCGGCAGGGCCGCCAGCATGAAGCTGCGCCAGATCTCCGCCGGGGCGCCGCCGCCGGTGACGCGACGCATCGGCGAACTGTCGTCGCGTCCCACCCACACAGCCGCCGTGAAGCCGCCCGTGAAGCCGATGAACCAGGCGTCCTTATAGTCGCTGGTGGTGCCGGTCTTGCCGGCCAGATCATAGCCGCCGATGTGGGCGCGCACGCCGGTGCCCGACACCATCACCTGGCGCAACATCTGATCCATTTCCGAGAGGGCCGGGGGGCCGGCGACCGGGACCCGTTGCGCGTCGCCGGGGCCGTGCTGGTAGAGCACCTGGCCGGAGGCGGTGCGAATGCGCTCTATGCCCCAGGCCTGCACGCGGAAACCACCGTTGGCGAACACGTCATAGGCCTCCGCCATCTCCAGCGGGCTGACATCGACGGCCCCTAGGGCCATGGACGGCTGGGTCTGGATGCTCGAGGTGATGCCCAGCCGCCGGGCAGTATCGGCCACGCGCTGAGTGCCGACCTCGGAGCCGAGCCGCGCGGCGACGGTGTTGATCGATTGGGCGAGCGCGGTCTCCAGGGTGATCCGGCCCAGATAGCGCCCGGTGTAGTTGCGGGGGGTCCAGTTGCCGATGGTGACCGGCTCGTCCACCACTTGTTCCGCCGGCGTATGGCCCGCCTCCATCGCCGTCAGGTAGACGAACGGTTTGAAGGCTGAGCCGGCCTGCCGGCGCGCCTGGCTCACACGATCGAACTGCGACTGGGCATAGTCGGTCCCGCCGACATAGGCGCGGATCCGGCCCTGGCCGTCGATGGCGATCAGAGCGCCCTGCGCCACACCCTGGCCGGCGTGGGCCGCGACTCCGGCGCGCACCACTTGCTCGGCGGAGGACTGAATGGGCAGGTCGAGAGTGGTCTCCACCACCAGGTCCTCGGTAGGCTCACCCACCAGGGAGCGCACCTGGGTGTCCAGCATGTCGACGAAATACTGCCCGCGTTGATCGGCCAGCGTGGCGGAGACATGAACCGGCTGGCGGAATGCCTCATCGCGCTGCTCTGGGGTGATGGCTCCCGCCCGCACCATTTCATCGAGCACGATCGTCGCCCGTTTGGCGGCGCGATCGCTGTTGGCGGCGGGATTGTAGCGCGTGGGGCCCTTCATGGTCGCGGCCAGAAGCGCCGCCTCGCCGAGGGTCAGGGCGGAAGCTGGTTTGTTGAAATAGCGCTGAGCCGCGGCCTCGATGCCGTACGCTCCGCCGCCGAAGTTCACCCGGTTAAGGTAGAGCGCGAGAATCTGTTTCTTGCTGAAATGCATCTCCAGCCATACGGCCAGGATCAGCTCCTGCGCCTTGCGTCGATAAGTCTGGGCCGGCGTCAGGAACAGGTTGCGGGCAAGCTGCTGGGTGATGGTCGAGCCGCCGCGCAACACCCCGTGCGGATGGGTGAGGTTGTACACCTCGGAGCGAAACATGCCCCACGGGTTGAAGCCCAGGTGGTGATAGAACTGACGGTCTTCGATGGCCACGAACGCGGCCGGCACGTAAGGGGGGAGGGCGTCGAGATCGGCCGGCGGCGCGTACTGGCTGCCGCGCACGGCGACCACGGCGCCCGACCGGTCAAGGTAGGTGATCGAGGGCTGTCGATGGACGCTGTACAACTTTGAGGTGTCCGGCAGGTCACGAGCGAACACCGCCAGGAAGCCAGCCAGGAAGATAAGCGCCCAGACGCCGAGCACGAGGCCCCAATAGAGCGCGCCGGCAAGCAGCCCGCGGCGGGGCCTGACGGGC
>DASXMK010000128.1:0-3732 GCA_036495705.1 Caulobacteraceae bacterium
ACGCAGGCCAAGCGCAGAACTGGTACGCCAAGGCCAGGGCTGAGCACACGCCGCAATAGCGGATTTAAGAGAAACGTTCCCGTTCCGTTTCCTTCTCTCATAGGCTAGGACTCGGGGGTGAACGCACCCCTCCCCGCGCTCGACTTGGCCCCGGCGCTGGTGGTTCTGCCTGGCGGTAAGTGCGCCTTGGCCGACAGCGCGGGCGCGTTGGCGATCCCGCCCACGGAAGCGCGCGAAATCTTCGAAGGCGGGCCAGTGCTGCTGGCCCACGCCGGCATGACCGCCCGGCGCCTGGGCCTGCATGCTCCGCCGCGCTCGCCGCGCCTGGCCGATGCGCTGGAGCTCTACGCTTTCGCGCGCCCGGCCCAGTTCTGCGCCCCCTCGGCGGCGGGCCTGGCCGTGGCCATGGGCCTGCCGGAGGCTCGCGGCGCGGCCGGTCAGGCCAGCGGCCTGCGCCAGGCCGCGGCGATGTTGCTGGCCGAGCTGACCACCCGTCCGTGGCCGAGCCGCGAAGAGGCGCTGGCCCAGGCCGAGACCCTCGGCCGCGCCGGCTGGGCCTGGGCGGCGGCGGTGATCGGGGCCCTGCGCTCGGGACCGATCGGCAAGGCCTGGCGCAGTTCCGGACTGGATGTCTGGGGCCGCCTCAGCGAATGGGAGGACGAGGGGCCGCCCGGGGAGCCGGGCTCGGCGCCGGTCGATCCCGCCGCGGCGATGGCGCGCCTGGCGCAATTGCTCGAACGCTCGGGCCTGGACGAGCCGCGCCCGGCCCAGGCCGCTTTCGCCGCCGCCACCGCTCACGCCTTCCAGCCGCGCGAGCGCGAGGGCGAGCCGATGATGATGCTGGCCGAGGCCGGCACCGGGGTCGGCAAGACCCTGGGCTATCTGGCGCCGGCCTCGCTGTGGGCCGAGGCCAATGGCCCGGCCGTGTGGGTCTCCACCTATACCCGCGCGTTGCAGCGCCAGATCGAGCGCGAGAGCCGGGCCATCTTCCCCGATTCGGCCGTCCGCGCCCGCAAGGCCGTGGTCCGCAAGGGGCGCGAAAATTACCTGTGCCTGCTGAACTTCCAGGAGGCGGCCAACGCCGCTCAGCTCGGCGGCGCCGACCTGATCGGCCTGATGCTGGTGGCGCGCTGGATTCGCGCCACCCGCGACGGCGACATGACCGGCGGCGATTTTCCGGCCTGGCTGCCGGGCCTGTTCGCCGTCAGCCCGGCGGCCCAGGCGAGCGCGGCCAACCTCGTCGACCGGCGCGGCGAGTGCATGCACGCCGCCTGCTCGCATTATCGGGCCTGTTTCATCGAAAAGGCCGTGCGCGCCTCGCGCCGGGCGGATCTGGTGATCGCCAACCACGCCCTGGTGATGACCGGGGCAGCCTTCGATGGGGCCCGGACCGCCCGTGGCGGACGGCCGGACGTGGAGACCACCGAGCTGGGCCGTGTCGTGTTCGACGAAGGCCACCACCTGTTCGACGCCGCCGACGCGGCGTTTTCGGCGGTGCTCAGCGGAGCCGAGGCGGCGGAAATGCGCCGCTGGATCCGCGGGCCCGAAGGTCGCGGCCGGCGCGGGCGGGGGCTGGAGACGCGCCTGGCCGACATGCTGGGCGAGCGCGAGGCGGCGCTGCTGGCCCTGCGCGAAGCGGCGCGCGCCGCCGCCGCCCTGCCCGGCGAGGGCTGGTCGGGCCGCATCGCCCCTGGGGCCGGCGAGGTCAGCCCGGCCGGACCCATCGAGACCTTCCTGGTGGCTGTGCTGGAACAGTTGCGCGCCCGGGCGGCGCCCTCGGAGGTGGGGATGGAGTGCGCGGCGCGTCCGGCCCTGGATCGGGTGCGCGAAACGGCGCGGGCCGCGGCCGTGGCCATCGGTGAGGTTGAAGCCCCGCTGCTGGCCCTGGCGCGCCACCTAGCCGACCTGCTGGACGGCGAGGCCGAGACCCTGACCACCAGCGAGCGGGCCCGGATCGAGGGGGCGTTACGCGGCCTCGACCGGCGGGCGCGGATGATGCTGCCGGCGTGGCGCTCGATGCTGACGGCGATCGACGAGAACGGCGAGGACGATCCCGACTTCGTCGACTGGTTCGACGCCGCCTTCCTTTACGGCCGGGTGGTCGACTGCGCCTGCCGCCGGCATTGGGTCGACCCCACCGAGCCGCTGACGGCGAGCGTCATCTCCCGCGCCCACGGGGTGCTGGTGACCAGCGCCACTCTGACCGATCCGACCCTGGACGACCCGTTCGCCCTGGCCGAGATGCGCACCGGGGCGGCGCGCCTGCCGAGCCGGCCTCTGACCCTGCGCCTGGCCTCGCCGTTCGACTATGGCCGCAACGCCCGCGCCCTGGTGGTCACCGACGTCGCCAGAGACGATCCACGCCAGGTGGCGGCGGCCATGCGTGAGCTGTTTGTCGCCGCCGGCGGCGGCGCGCTCGGCCTGTTCACCGCCATCCGGCGCCTGCGCGCGGTGCACGAGCGCATGGTCGGGCCGCTGGCCGACCGTGGCCTGGCGCTCTACGCCCAGCACGTCGACCCGCTCGACGCCGGGGCGCTGATCGACATCTTCCGCGCCGAGGAGGACTCCTGCCTGTTGGGCACGGACGCGGTGCGAGACGGGATCGACGTGCCCGGCCGCTCCTTGCGCCTTCTGGTCTTCGACCGCATTCCCTGGCCCAGGCCCGATCTGCTGCACAAGGCCCGCCGCGACCGGTTCGGCGGCAAGGCCTATGACGATGCGGTGGCCCGGGCCCGCATTGCCCAGGCGTTCGGGCGCCTCATCCGCCGGGCCGAGGACCGCGGCGTATTCGTGATGCTTGACGCCGCCGCCCCAAGCCGCCTGTTTTCCAGCCTGCCCGAGGGGGTGACCATCGAGCGCCTGGGCCTGACCGAGGCCATCGACGTGGTGGCGGAGCACCTCTATGCCGGGGCTCCGCCGGGCTCGACCTCTCCCTAAGAGGGTGGGTCACTTTCGTGGTGGCGGCCGAAGTCGGGCTCTGGAGTCTCCTGGCCGGCGTCGATGACCCCGCGGCGGATCTCGCGGGTGCGGGTGAACAGTTCGTGCAGTTTGTCGCCTTCGCCCCAGCGGATGGCGCGCGAGAGGGCCTGCAGGTCCTCGGTGAAGCGGCCGAGGATCTCCAGCACCGCGTCTTTGTTGGCCAGGAACACGTCGCGCCACATGATCGGGTCGGAGGCGGCGATGCGGGTGAAATCGCGGAATCCGCCGGCGGAATATTTGATCACCTCGCCGCGAGTCACCTGCTCGAGGTCGGCGGCCGTGCCGACGATGTTGTAGGCGATCAGGTGGGGCAGGTGCGAGGTGACGGCCAGGACCAGGTCGTGGTGCCGCTCATCCATGATCTCGACATTGGCCCCCAGCGTTTCCCAGAAAGCGGTCAGACGGGCCAGCGCGTCCCGGTAAGGTCCATCCTGGCGCGCCTGCGGGGTGAGGATGGTCCAACGGTGGGCGAACAGGGTGGCGTAGCCGGCGTCCGGGCCCGACTCCTCAGTGCCGGCGATCGGGTGGCCGGGAATGGCGAAGACCGTGGGGGGCAGGCTGGCGGCGAAGACCTCAGCGATAACGGTCTTGACCGAGCCGACGTCGGTGACAATGGCCCCAGGCCCGAGCGCCGGGGCGATCTCGGCAGCGATGCCGCCGATGGCCAGCGGCGGCGCGGCCAGGACCACTAGGTCGGACCCGCGCGCGGCCTCACTTGCATCGGCGGTGACATCGTCGGCCAGCCCAAGGGCG
>DASXMK010000129.1:0-9409 GCA_036495705.1 Caulobacteraceae bacterium
CCGTGCTCATAAGGGACGGTGAATACCAACTGATGGCCGGGGACGAACGCCGGACTGAAGTTTGAACGGGTCCACGCGGCGCCAGGACTTGTGGCGGTCAGCACCGCATCCTGTGGGTTCACTGGCCAGATGGCGCTGAGCGAGAGGGTGGGATCGAAGCTGAAGACTAAGGTCACTCGCCGGGTCCGCGAGCCATAGAGATGGATATCACCGGTGGCCGCGTCGATGCAGACGGCGGGGTCTTTGGGATTGTCGCTGCGCCACTGCGGCCGCAGCCTGAGAGGCGACCCGGGCGGGGCGCGATTGCCGATGACGTCGTAGACAACCAGCTGGGCCGAACCCAGCGGCGGGTTGCTGGCTGGGAGCAAGGGGCAACGGTCGGCCGCGCTTATGGGCCCGCCCGTCTTCCCGCACCCGCTTAGACACGCCAGCGACGCCGCCAGCATCGCCCAATCCGATCGCCGCATGGACCCTCTCGTCGGGCGCGGCTGTACGCCGTTTCGCTAAATCGAGGATTAACGCCGGCGAGCGTATTCAGGCCCGGGTCAGTTCCAGCCCCTCGAAGGCTCCGGCCGCCCGCCAGTCCTCCAACAGCTTGACGAAAGCGATAGGTCCCGCGCCGTAGAATCCGTTCTGGACCGCTTTCGGGTTCGGCTTGCCTTCGTTGTTGTAGTAGCCCGGCGTGCATTCGGCGGCGAACTTCTCGCGCATGACGGCCAGGGACACGATGGTCTGAACCCAGGCCTCCTCGGCCGCCTCACTAGTCTCCAGGGTGCGGACCTGCGCCCCCAGGCAGTGATCGACGATATAGGCCAGGTGCCTGGCCTGTTCGTTCAGCATGTGGGGAAAGTTCACCGTGAACCCCGACTGGGCGTTGGAGACGATGAAGCAGTTGGGGAAGCCGCGGGCGTGGAAGCCGTGCAGGGTGCGCACGCCGTCGGCCCATTTGTCGGTGAGGCTGGCCCCGCCGCGGCCGTAAAGCTCGTAGCCGGAGCGCCGGGTGTATTCGGTGCCGACCTCGAAGCCGGTGGCGTAGATCAGGCAATCGACCTCGTATTCGCGGCCGTTGGCCCAGACCGCGTGCTCGCTGATCCGGTCCACGCCCCGCCCGCCGGTGTCGACCAGGCTGACATTGTCGCGATTGAAGGCGTCGAGATATTCGTCGTGGAAACATGGGCGTTTGCAGAACTGGCGGTAGTAAGGCTTCAGCGCCTCGGCGGCGTCAGGGTCCCTGACCACCCGATCAACCCGGGCGCGGATCTGCTCCATCTTCTGGAAATCGGCGATCTCGAGCATTGCGCCGGCCTCGGGCGGCGCGGTCTCGCCGGCCCGCTCATTGCGCCGAGCCAGGATCAGGAGGTTGCGGATGATCTCCGTCCAACCGTCATTGACGAGGTCCTCCTCCTGGAAGCCGCCGGAGACGAGGATGTTGAAGTTGTCCATCCGATGTTGCTGCCAGCCGGGCGTCAGGCTGGCTGACCACTGAGGATCGGTGGGCCGGTTGGCGCGCACGTCGATGGATGAGGGCGTGCGCTGGAAGACGTAGAGAGTTCCTTTGCGGCCGCGGCCAGATGCGGCACGCACTGCACCGCTGTCGCCCCGGTGCCGATAATGCCGACGCGCTTGTCCTTCAGCCCGGTCAGGCCGCCGTTGGAATCGCCGCCGGTGTATTCGTAGTCCCAGCGGCTGGTGTGGAAGGAATGGCCCTTGAAACTCTCCACGCCGGCGATTCCCGGCAGCTTGGGACGATGCAACGGGCCATTGGCCATGATCACGAAGCGGGCCCGTATGGCGTCGCCCAGGCTGGTCGAAACGACCCAGCGCGAGGCGTCCTCGTTCCAGTCGAGGCGCGTGACTTCGGTCTGGAAACAGGCGTTGCGGTAGAGATCGAAATGGCGGCCGACGGCGCGGCTGTGGGCCAGGATCTCCGGGGCCCGCGAGTACTTCTCCACCGGCACGTAGCCGATCTCTTCCAGCAGCGGCAGATAGACGTAGGACTCCACGTCGCAGGCCGCGCCTGGGTAGCGGTTCCAGTACCAGGTGCCGCCGAAGTCGCCGCCCTTCTCGATGATGCGGATGTCCTTGACCCCGGCCTCGCGCAGACGGGCCCCGGCCAGCAGGCCGCCGAAGCCGCCGCCAACGATGACCACATCGACCTCGTCGGTCAGGGGCGCCCGAACGAAACCCGGAGCGACATAGGGATCGTCGAGATAGTGAGCGAAGGGGCCGTCGATCTTGACATACTGTTCGTTGCCGTCGGCCCGCAGGCGCTTGTCGCGCTCAGCGCGATACTTCCGCCGCAGGGCGTTCGGGTCGAAGCCCAGATCCAATGCACCCGCCTCGCCATCGTGCGCCATGATCCAGGGATTCCTTCGTCTCGAACAGATGTTTGAATTCAACATGGCCCAGGGCCGGGCACAAGAGAGGGGCCCGGAGAAAAATCTCCGGGCCCCTCGACCCTGTCGCGCGAAGAATGGTCAGTGTGGTCCGTGTCCGCCGCCACCGCCGCCGTGGCCCCCGCCGCCACCGCCGCCATGGCCACCGCCACCGCCACCGCCGCCACGCATCGCGCCGCCAAAGCCGCCACCACCGCCGCCGCGCATCGCGCCACCGAAGCCGCCGCCGCGCATGGCCGAGCCGCCATAATGGCCGCCGCCGTAGTGGGCGCCGCCGTAGTGCGAGCCGCCATAGTGGGCGCCACCGTAGTGCGCACCACCATAATGGCCGCCGCCGTAGTGGCTGCCGCCAACGCGGCCGCCGGAACGGGCGAAGCTGTGGCTAAAGCCGCCCGCCGTCCGGCCACCGACCCGTCCCACGGCGCCTGCCCGGCCGGCCCCGCCCAGGGCGGCGCCGCCGCGCGCTCCAGCCGCTCCGGCCGCGTGCGTCGTTCCGGCGCGCAGGGCGGCGTTCCCGGCCGACGATTGGGCGTGCCGGGCCTGGGCGCCGGTGGCGCCCATGCGGGCGCTGCGCCCCGCCGCGATCTGGGACGCGCTGGCTGTGGCCCTGACGCCGCCGCGACCGCCGTTGAAGCTGGTGTTGCCGGCCGCGCGATTGACGCTCACCGCCCGGCTATAGGTGGCGTTTACGCGCGTGGCGCCAAAATTGTTGACCGCGCGGTTGTAGTAGAAGGTCCGGCCTTGCCAGTAACCGCCGTCATAACCCCAACCGCCGTAGCCGAAGCCATAGTCGATGCCGCCATAGAAGCCGACGAACGGCCCCCAATAGCCAGGGGTGAAGAGGTAGACGCCGCCGACCCAGCCCCACCACGGCGGGGTCCAGTAGAGCCCGATGCCGGGCGGTTCCACCCACACGCCGGGGACCCAGTAGTAGTCATAAATGGCCGGGTTCCAGTCCCAGTAGCCTGGCGTCCATTCATAGCCATAGGCCGGCATGGGCGGCTGCACCTCGCGCCGCAGAGGCGGCGGGCGCACCCCCGAGACGCGCGCGGCCGCCACGCCGGGCGGGCAAGGATTGTTGTCTGCGACAGCCGGGGCGACGGTGAGAGCCGAACTCGCACACAATGCGATCGCGATGGCGGTCGTCTTAAGTTTGCTCATAACTGATCCCTTTATGGAGGCGATCGGCGCGCTTGGTCGCCCGCATTGATCGCGATGGCGCTTCCTCGGACCCGCATCCTGGACGCAACCTCCTGAACGGCGACAGGCCGCGCCGTTCACGCGCGGTTCATGTCAAACGCAGGCGCCCGGCCAAGGTTGCTCACGCCGGCCATCCCGGGGCATGAGCGGGGTGAAAATGTGGCGGGAGGCCGGCCATGCGATTCATCGATGCGAAGGAGGTGCGGCAGCGGCTGACCTATGCGGCCTGCATCCCCCTGATGCGCGAGGCGATGATGGCCTTTTCAGCCGGCCGCACCCGGCAATTGCTCAGGAGCATCATCCCGCTGGCCGACGGCGCCCTGTTCGGAGTCATGCCCGGGGCGCTGGGCGTCGACGCGCCGTTCGGGGCCAAGCTGATCAGCGTGTTTCCCGACAACTTCGGCAAAGGCGGGCCCTCCCACCAGGGCCTGATCGTGCTGTTCGAACCGGCGAGCGGCGCGCCCGTTTGTGTCGTCGACGCAGGCGAAGTCACCGCCATCCGCACCGCCGCGGCCAGCGCCATGGCCACCGACGCCCTGGCCCGGCCGGGCCCGGCCGGGCTGGCCCTGCTCGGCTATGGCGAGCAGGCGCGCCAGCATTTGCGGGCCATCGCCCAGGTGCGCAAGCTGGCCTCGGCCGTCGTCTGGGGCCGCCATCCAGAGCACGCCCAGGCCTTCGCTGCGCATATGCGGAATGAACTGGCCATGCCGATCGCGGTCGCGGCCAGCGCCCAGGCCGCAGTGGCCGAGGCCGACATCGTTTGCACCCTGACGCCGGCCACCGAGCCGATCCTCGAAGGGACCTGGATCGCGCCCGGGGCCCACGTCAATCTGGTCGGCGCCGGCCACGCCGGGCAGGCGGAAGCCGACGGCGACCTCGTCGCCCGGTCGCGGTTTTTCGTCGACAGCCGCGAAGGCGTGCTGGCCCAGGGCGGCGAGTTCCTGCGCGCCAGGGCGGCCGGCCTGGTTGACGATAGCCACATCCGCGGCGAGATCGGCGAGGTCCTGGCCGGATCGGTCCCGGGCCGCCGCAGCGGCGATGAGATCACGGCCTACAAGTCCCTCGGCCACGTGGCGCAGGATCTGGCCAGCGCCTGGGCGCTCTATACCGGTGAGGGCCTGTAGAGCGGGCCAATTGGCCTTCGCGTCCCCTCCCAGCAGAGCCCATCGGCCAAGATAGCCGTTGGACCGAAGCAGGCTTGCGGATATTCAAGGCGGTACGGTTCGTCCCGGTAAGGAGCGCGCCGGGCTGAGGGAATGCTCTTGCCGCATGTCTTTCTGATTCGCGTCATTCCCCTGATTGCCCGCTACGGCTACGCCGTGCTCCTGCCGATCGCGGTGGTCGAAGGCCCGACCATCGCCGCCATCACCGGCGCCCTGGTGGCGTTGGGACAGCTGGATCCGGTGATCTCCTGCCTTCTCCTGGTCGCGGCCGATCTGGTCGGCGACGCCCTGTATTACGGCCTCGGCCGCTATGGCCACGGGCCGCTGTCGAATTGGATCAACAAGCGCCTGAACATCACCCCCGAGCGCCTGCGCCCGCTCGCCCAGCGCTTCCACGACAACGACTGGAAGCTGATCATGATCGGCAAGACCCAGGCCCTGGGCGGGATCATCCTGTATTTCGCCGGGGCCAGCCGGATGGCGTTCGGCCGCTACATGGCCCTCAACCTGATCGGCACCTTTCCCAAAGTCATTCTGTTCGAACTGATCGGATACGCCCTCGGCTTCTTCCTTGGGGCCAGCGTGCTGCACTCCACGCGCTATGTGGATTTTGTCACCGCGAGCCTGTTCACCATCGCTCTGGTGCTGCTCGCAGGGTCCTACTGGCTGGTGCGTCGGCGCCTGTTCAAGGACCTGGTCCACGACATTTCCGTCTGACCGGCGCGCCGCTGGCGGGTCGTCCGGCGGACCAGGGCGAGCATGGCCAGATTCTGCCCGGCGACCCCCCACGGCGAAAGCACCCGCACGGCGTCCAAGGTCATAGCCACCTCTTCCCATAAGCCCCGCCAGCGTCCGACCTTGTGGAACTTGCGGATATTGAACACCCCGGGCCAGTCGACGACAGCGATCGACAACCGGTCGCGGGTGATCAGGCCGTTCAGGAAGGCTTCCCCGCCCCAGCGTGGCAGCGCCTGCATGGCCGCGATCGCCTCGCGCCCCAGGCGGGCCGGAATCACCCGTTCTCCGGACACGAAGTCCAAGCCGACGCTGCGGTAGATCGCCAGGCTGTTGGCCCTCAGGCTTATGCTCACCTGGGCCCAGCCGTGCAGCACCGGATCGGCCAGGGCCTGGATATCGGAAGAGCGCACGCCGGCGAGGTCGGCGTCGAGCAACATCAGGTGCTCACCCATGGCCAAGGCGATGCCGCGGCTGAGGGCATAGGTCTTGCCACGGTTGGGGGCGTAGGAAACCACCCGGATCTCGGGATACTCGGCCAGCAGCGCCTCGGTGGCGTCGGTGGATCCGTCGTTGACGACGATGACCTCGTGCAGGGCGGGATGGCGGTGGACCGCCTCGAGAATTGCCCCGATGCGCTCGGCCTCGTTATAGGCGCAGACGACACACGAAATTCGCCCCTTGATGGTCCGCGGCAGATCCGACGCATGGGCGATGGCCAGGCTGGGACGGGCGACGGGCGCGCCGGCCCGCGGAAACGAATCGGCCATCTTCGCCCACACCACTTTCAGCGGGTGCTCCGGCCTTGGCGGCGGCTTGCGGCTCATCTCTTCTCCTGCCCCGTTCGCAAAGCCCTGACAGCGGCCGCCGCGGCGGCGCTCAGGCCGTTTCCAGGCACGTCCAGCTGTTGGAAGATCTTGTTTCTCATGCCTGGATCCCAGAAACGGGCGATATGCTCGGCGGTTGCGCTGACGGCGGCCGGCTCTCCGAGACGCGCGAAGTTCGCGGCGATCTGATTCGCCATATAGACCAGTTTCTGCCTGGTGTTCACTTTAGCTAGACCGCGTTCGGTTCGACGCGGCGACTCTGCTCGGCCAACCGGTCGTAGTCGTCCTGCCACGACGAGCGGTGGTTTGAGGGCGCGACTTGAACGGCGGTGACCTTGTATTCCGGGCAATTGGTCGCCCAGTCGGAATATTCGCTGGTCACGACGTTGGCCTGCGTCGCCGGGTGATGGAAGGTCGTGTAGACCACGCCGGGCGCCACCCGATCGGTGACCTGGGCCCGCAAGGTGGTCTCGCCCGCTCGGCTTTTCAGGCTCACCCAGTCGCCGTCGGCGACGCCGCGCTCCTCGGCGTCGTGGGGGTGGATTTCCAGCACGTCCTCATGGTGCCAGGCGACGTTCTCAGTGCGCCGCGTCTGGGCGCCGACATTGTACTGCGAAAGGATGCGCCCGGTGGTCAGCAACAGCGGAAAGCGCGGCCCGGTCTTTTCGTCGGTCGGGATATAGTCGGTGACCACGAACTTGCCCTTGCCGCGGGTGAAGGCGCCGATGTGCATGGTCGGCGTGCCGGCCGGCTGGGCCTCGGTCACCGGCCATTGCAGCGAACCGGCTTCATCCAGAGCCTCATAGCTCACTTTGGCGAAGGTGGGCGTGAGACGGGCGATCTCGTCCATGATCTGTGACGGATGATCGTAGCGCCAGTCGAGACCGAGCGCCCGGGCCAGCAGCTGCACCGCCTCCCAGTCGGCGTAGCGGGCCTTGGGGGCCATGACCTTGCGCACCCGCTGGATGCGCCGCTCGGCGTTGGTGAAAGTGCCGTCCTTCTCCAGGAACGTCGAGCCGGGCAGAAACACGTGGGCGTAATTGGCGGTCTCGTTGAGGAACAGGTCGTGGATCACCACGCACTCCATGGCCGCCAGGCCGGCGGCCACGTGCTGGGTGTTGGGGTCTGACTGCAGGATGTCTTCGCCCTGGATGATCAGGGCTTTGAATTCGCCGTCGACCGCGGCGTCGAGCATGTTGGGGATGCGCAAGCCCGGCTCCGGGCTGAGAGCGACGCCCCAGTCGGCCTCGAACAGGGCCCTGGCGTCGGCATCGGAGATGTGGCGATAGCCTGACAGCTCGTATGGAAACGAGCCCATGTCGCACGAGCCCTGGACATTGTTCTGGCCGCGTAGCGGGTTCACGCCCACGCCCTGGCGGCCGATATTGCCGGTGGCCATGGCCAGGTTGGCGATGGCCATCACCCCGGTCGTGCCCTGGCTGTGCTCGGTGACGCCGAGACCATAATAAATGGCGGCGTTCCCGCCGGTGGCGTAGAGCCGCGCCGCCGCCCGCAGCTCGGCCGCCGGCACGCCCGTCAGCGGCTGGGTGGCCTCGGGTGAGCGCTCGCGTTCCGAAACGAAGGCGGCCCAATCCTGGTATTCGTCCCAATCGCAGCGGGCGCGGATGAAGGCCTCATTGGCCAACCCTTCGGTGACCACCACGTGAGCCATGGCGGTGAGCACGGCGATATTGGTTCCGGGCCGCAGCGCCAGATGGTGGGCGGCCTCGATGTGCGGGGTGCGGACAAGGTCGGTCCGGCGCGGGTCGATGACGATCAGTTTGGCGCCCTGCCGTAAGCGCGCCTTCATCCGGCTGGCGAACACGGGATGACCATCGGTGGGGTTGGCCCCGATGACCATGATCACGTCGGCGGCGTCGACGCTGTCGAAGTCCTGGGTGCCGGCGCTGGTGCCGAAGGTGGTCCTCAGGCCGTAGCCGGTGGGCGAGTGGCAGACCCGGGCGCAGGTGTCGACGTTGTTCACCCCGAAGGCCTGGCGCACCAGTTTCTGGACCAGGAAGGTCTCCTCGTTGGTGCAGCGGCTAGAGGTGATCGCCCCGACCGCGCGCGCGCCGTGCGCCGCTTGGATGCGCCGAAATTCGGCCGCCGTGTGGGCGATCGCTTCCTCCCAGGTGACCGTGCGCCAGGGCTCATCGATGCGGGCCCGGATCATTGGCTCGAGCACCCGTTCGCGGTGGTTGGCGTAGCCCCAGGCAAAGCGGCCCTTCACGCAGCTGTGGCCGTGGTTGGCCTTGCCCCCCTTCCACGGGACCATGCGCACCAGTTCCTCGCCGCGCATCTCAGCGCGGAAAACGCAGCCGACGCCGCAGTAGCCGCAGGTGGTGAGGACAGCGCGGTCGGGGGTGCCGATCTCGGCGACCTTGTTCTCCTGCAGGGCCGAAGTCGGGCAGGCCTGAACGCAGGCGCCGCACGAGACGCACTCCGAGGCGAAGAACGGCTGGTCCTGGCTGGCGGCGATCTTGGAGCCGAAACCGCGTCCAGCGATAGTCAGGGCGAACGTGCCCTGCACCTCGTCGCAGGCGCGCACGCAACGCGAACAGACGACGCATTTGGTCGGATCGAAGGCGAAATAGGGGTTGGAGGCGTCGCTCTCCGCGTCCAGGTGGTTGGCTCCCTGATAGCCGTAGCGCACCTCGCGCAAGCCCACCGCCCCGGCGGTGTCCTGGAGCTCGCAGTCGCCATTGGCGCCGCAAGTCAGGCAGTCGAGGGGATGGTCGGAGATGTAGAGTTCCATCACCCCGCGCCGCAGGCGGGCGAGAGCTGGCGACTGGGTGCGGATATTCATGCCTTCGGCCACGGGAGTGGTGCACGAGGCCGGATACCCGGGGCGGCCGTCGATCTCCACCAGGCACAGCCGGCAGGAGCCGAACGCTTCGAGCATGTCGGTGGCGCACAGCCGGGGGATCTGGCCGCCGATGAGGGCGGCCGCGCGCATGACCGACGTGCCGGCCGGAACCGTGACGCTCTCGCCGTCGATAACAAGGCTCACGCTCGGCGCTTGATTGGCGGGCGGCGCCTTGACGCCGAGGTCGATTTCCGGGGCCCACGCCATCTAAGCCATCTCCGC
>DASXMK010000130.1:0-3359 GCA_036495705.1 Caulobacteraceae bacterium
AAGTTCGTCGAAAACGACAACGGCCAGATCGGCGAGATCCGTCAGGAGATCGCCGCGCTCGCCACCGAGTCCGGCCTGCCGATCGACGACTACCGCCGCATCGTGCACACCGTGCAGAAGGGCGAGCGCGAGGCGCGCCAAGCCAAGAAGGAGATGGTCGAGGCGAACCTGCGGCTGGTGATCTCGATCGCCAAGAAATACACCAACCGCGGCCTGCAGTTCCTGGACCTGATCCAGGAAGGCAACATCGGGCTGATGAAGGCGGTTGACAAGTTCGAGTACCGCCGCGGCTACAAGTTCTCCACCTACGCCACCTGGTGGATCCGCCAGGCGATCACCCGCTCGATCGCCGACCAGGCGCGCACCATCCGCATCCCGGTGCATATGATCGAGACCATCAACAAGATCGTGCGCACCTCACGCCAGATGCTGCACGAGATCGGCCGCGAACCGACCCCCGAGGAGCTGGCCGAAAAGCTGGCCATGCCGCTGGAAAAGGTGCGCAAGGTTCTGAAGATCGCCAAGGAGCCGATCAGCCTCGAAACACCGATCGGCGACGAAGAGGATAGCCATCTCGGCGATTTCATCGAGGACAAGAACGCGGTGCTGCCGATCGACGCCGCCATCAAGTCGAACCTGAGGGAAACCACCACCCGGGTGCTGGCCTCGCTCACCCCCCGGGAAGAGCGGGTGCTGCGCATGCGCTTCGGCATCGGCATGAACACCGACCACACCCTGGAAGAGGTCGGTCAGCAGTTCTCGGTGACCCGCGAGCGCATCCGCCAGATCGAGGCCAAAGCGTTGAGGAAACTCAAACACCCCAGCCGCAGCCGCAAGCTGCGCAGCTTCCTGGACAGCTGAGGGCTATTTCCCCAGCGCCGCGTAGACGGTCTTCTCGAACATCGGCCGGGCCAGCATCGCGCCGACGCGTTCGCGCGTAGCGATTCCAGTCACCGCCTCGGGACCGAGATCGATGGAGTTCTGGACCAGGTAGATGAGGATCATGTCCTCGAGTGGGTCGGCCTGCCACCAGGTGCCGAAGGCCCCGGGCCAGCCGAAAGAGCCGGCCGAACCTGCCCCCATCCAGGCGTTCTTTTCAGGATCGACGACCATCGACACCCCGAGGCCAAAGCCCTGTCCCATCCAGAACGGCATCCCGAGGAAGGTGTCGGCCCTCTGGGCGTCGGTGAGCCGATTGGCGCACATCAAGGCCACGGTTTCCGGCTTCAGAAGGCGCACGCCTTCGGCTTCGCCGCCGGACAGCAACGCGCGGGCGAACTTCAGATAGTCGTCGGCCGTCGAGATCAGACCGCCGCCGCCGCCGCAGAAGGTCGGGGCTGAACCCGTGGACCGAAACGCCACCGGCTCCAGCGCGCCGGTCTTGTCGTCCTGCTTGTAGACCACCGCCGCGCGCTCGCGCTTGTCCGCGGGTATGTAGAAATCGGTGTCGGCCATGCCGAGCGGCGCGAAGATTCGCTCGTGCAGGAACTCGCGAAAGCCCATGCCGGCGATGCGGCCGACGATGAACCCCAGCACGTCGGTGGCGTGGCTGTAGTGGAAGCGCTCGCCCGGCAGGAAGGTAAGCGGCAGGCCGCCCAGGGCCTTCATCCATTCGTCCGGGCCCATGCCGCTGTTGAGCACGTCGCCCAGGGCGTCCTGGTGGGCGTAGGCGATGGGGCCGACCGAGGTGAAGCCATAGGCGAGGCCGGCGCGGTGGGTGAACAGGTCGTCGAATGTGATCTCGCGCGGGGCCGGATAGGTGTCGGCGAGCGGGCCTGAGGGAGAGCGCAGCACCTTCATGTCGGCGAACTCGGGGGCCCAAGGCGTGATCGGGTCGGACAGCTTGAACCGGCCCTCCTCCATCAGCATCAAGGCCGCCACCGAGGTCGCCGGCTTAGTCATCGAGGCGATGCGGAACAGGGTGTCGCGCTGCATCGGGCGCCTGGCCTCCAGGTCGGCCTGGCCCAGGACATTGACCTGGACGATCTCGCCCTGGCGCCAGATCAGGGTCACCGCGCCGGAAAGATCGCCACTGTCGATCACCCCCTGCAACGCGCCTGGGACCTGGCCCAGAATCGCCGCGTCGAAGCCGCGTTGCGCCGCTATGTCCATGTCTGCCTCCGGGTCGTTCCCACCGAAGTTGATACCGGACGGCCCTGGCTCGGGCCACCTTGTCCTGGCGTCAAGGTCCCGGCGTCAACGCGGGGCGCTGAAAAGGCCGACGACCTCGCCCGAGGCGATCACATGCCCGCGGCTCGCCCGGTTGAACTGGCCGCGATCGGCGCCGGCAGGCAGCGCCAAAGCGGCGTCGAGGGCCAGCACCTGCAGATGGTAGTGGTGGGTCCCGCTGGGCGGGTGCGGGCCCCAGTAGCCGATGCCGCCGTGACCGTTGCGGCCCAGAACCGCGCCGGCCGGCGCGGCGGCGCCTTCATCCAGGTGGGTGCGGCCGGCCGGGATATTCCACATCAGCCAATGCACGAACGGGCCGGGCCCGGGCGCATCCGGGTCATCCAGGACCACCGCATAGGATTTGGCTTTGGGCGCGGCGGTCCAGGCCACTTGCAGCGACTGGTCGGCGCCATAGGCGCTGTTTCGCTGGGCGATCATGCCGCCCGGTCCAATGGCCGCCGAGCGAACCGTGATCGGATCGGCCGCCTGGGCGGCGCCGACGGCCAGGATCGCCAAGGCGATGGTCTTAGTCATCCCCGCGTATGGACTTGGCATAGACGATGATTCCGCTGTGCTCGGCCAGGCGATCGTAAAGCGCCCGCGCGACCTGGTTGGTTTCATGCGTCTGCCAGTAGACCCTGAACGCGCCGGCCTGGTCGGCGGCGGCGTAGACAGCTTCGATCAGGGCCCTGCCGATCCCGCGGCCGCGCTCGGCCTCGTCGGTGAACAGATCCTGCAGATAGCAGGTGAGGTCGATGGCGGTGGTGCTGCGGTGGAAAAGGTAGTGCGTCAGCCCGACCAGCCGGCCATCCGCCTCGGCCACCAGGGCGTGCACCGGTTCGGTGGGATCGAAGAACCGCGCCCAGGTCGTGCGGGTGATCTCCGGATCCAGCGCCGTGGGCCCCGAGCGCCCATAAAAGGCGTTATAGCCGTCCCACAGCGCTGACCACCGGTCGTGGTCGGTCTGTCGCACGGGTCTGACGATAAGGTCGCTGGCCGCCATGCCTATTCGGCCTTGCCGAAGGTCGGCTTGCCGTGCTCGTCGGTCTCGGTGACCGCGCGCTTCCATTGCGCGAACTCGGGCGAAGCCATCACGCATCGTGGCCTTCCATTCTTTACAAACAGTGTCGCCTCCCGCGCCACGCCAGGTTCGAAATAGAAGGGGCCCTTGTCGCTGTTCACCGACAGCA